>NZ_DATBMI010000065.1:0-2415 GCF_036554925.1 Pedococcus sp. | reverse complement strand
CGAGCCCATCGCCTTCAACGGCCATCTCGACGTCGAGCTCGAGGACGGCACGACGTACCGCGTCGAGATCGAGCGCGCGCACATGGAGGAGGACACCGGCAAGAGCCTCCACGTCGGCGGCTCCACCGGCCGCATCCACGGAGCCGAGTACTCCCTGGTCGACTACAACCGCGCCGGCATCCCGCTCATCGAGATCGTCACCAAGCCGATGACGGGTGCGGGGGAGCGCGCTCCCGAGGTGGCCAAGGCCTACGTCGCCACGCTGCGAGACCTGCTGCGCGCCCTCCACGTCTCCGACGTCCGCATGGAGCAGGGCTCGCTGCGCTGCGACGCCAACGTCTCGCTGCGCCCGCGCGCCACGGAGGACCAGCACCAGGACGACGTACCGCTCGGCACCCGCACCGAGACCAAGAACGTCAACTCCCTGCGCTCGGTCGAGCGAGCCGTGCGCTACGAGATCTGCCGGCACGCCGCCATCCTCGACGCCGGCAGAGCGATCACCCAGGAGACCCGGCACTGGCACGAGGACACCGGAGTCACCACGAGCGGGCGGGTGAAGTCCGACGCCGAGGACTACCGCTACTTCCCGGAGCCCGACCTCGTGCCCGTCGCGCCGACGCGGCAGACCGTCGAGGCCCTGGCCCAGACGCTGCCGGAGCCGCCGACCCAGCGCCGTCGCCGCCTGCAGGGCGACTGGGGCTTTTCCGACCTCGAGATGCGCGACGTCGTCAACGCGGGCGCGGTCGAGCTCATCGAGCTCTCCGTCGAGGCCGGCGCGACTCCGGCCGGGGCCCGCAAGTGGTGGACCGGTGAGCTCGCCCGGCGCGGCAACGCCGAGGGCAGGGCCGTCGACGAGTTCGGTGTCACCCCCGAGCACGTGGCAGAGCTGGACCGCCTGGTCAAGCAGGGCCGTCTCAACGACTCGATGGCCCGGCAGGTGCTCGACGGCGTCATCGCCGGCGAGGGCAGCCCCGTCGAGGTGGCCGATGCGCGTGGTCTCGAGCTGGTGCAGGACGACGGCGCCCTCGAGGCAGCTGTCGACAAGGTCATCGCCGCGAACCCCGACGTCGCCGAGAAGGTCCGCGGTGGCAAGGTGCAGGCCGCCGGCGCCCTCATCGGCCAGGTCATGAAGGAGATGAAGGGCCGGGCCGACGCCGGCAAGGCCCGCGAGATCATCCTCGAGCGCCTCGGCGCCAGCTGATCCCCAGCCCGCACGGTGGGTGTGGTGTGCCGGTGCGGAGGAGGTCAGCGCAGCGTGGACTCGGGGATGACGAGCAGCCGGTCATCGCCCTCTCGCGGGGTGCCTCGGGCGGTGTTGTTGGTGAGGACCCAGAGCCTGCCGTCGGGGCCGACCACCACGTCGCGCAGCCGGCCGTACTCGCCGTCGAGCAGTCGCTGCGGCTCGCCCGCCTGACCGCCGCGGAAGGGGATGCGCCACAGCGACTCGCCTCGCAGGGCAGCCATGTAGACCGTCCCGTCCGCGGTCACGGCGATGCCGCTGGGCGAGGAGTCGGAGGTCGCCCACTGGCGCAGCGGGTCCACGAAGCCGGCCTGGCCCGCGCGGCCTTCGACCTCGGGCCAGCCGTAGTTCGCCCCGGGCCGGATCAGGTTGAGCTCGTCCCAGGTGTTCTGGCCGAACTCGCTCGCGAAGAGCCGGCCGGCGCGGTCCCAGGCGAGCCCCTGCACGTTCCGGTGGCCGTAGGACCACACCGGGGAGCCCCGGAAGGGGTTGCCGGGCGCGGGCCTGCCGTCCCGGGTGACGCGCAGGATCTTGCCCGCCAGCGAGGAGCGGTCCTGGGCGGCCGACCCGTCACCGGCGTCACCGGTCGCGACGTAGAGGTGGCCGTCGGGACCGAAGGCGATGCGCCCGCCGTTGTGGTTGCGGGCCTTGGGGATGCCGGTGAGCACGGGCTGGGGCGTGCCCGCCTTCCCGTCGGCGAAGGTCAGCCGTACGACGCGGTTGTCCCCGCTGGCGGTGAAGTAGAGGTAGACGGTCCGGTCGCTGGCGAAGTCGGGCGAGGCGGCGACGCCGAGCAGGCCGCCCTCGCCCTCGGGGACGACCCCGGCGACGGTCCCGAGCCGCACCGGTGCGGCGCCCTCGCGAACCTGGTACAGCCGCGCCTGGTCGCGGGTGGTCAGGAGTGCAGAACCGTCCGGCAGGAAGGCCAGCCCCCACGGCACGTCGAGCCCCTCGGCCACGGTCGTGCGGCGGATCGGAGCTCGCGAGGTCGTGGGGGCCGGCGCGGTCGGAGGTGTCGTGGTCGCCGGTGCTGTCGTGGAGGGCGTCGGCGTCACCGATCCGTTGGTGGCTGCAGACACCGGCGCGGAGAGCGACGGTGCGGTGACGTCCGTCCCGCTGTCGCTCTCCGCGCTGGCACATCCTGCGGTGGCCAGGACCAGCACCACCAGGGCTGC
>NZ_DATBMI010000233.1:0-18298 GCF_036554925.1 Pedococcus sp. | reverse complement strand
GTGCTGACCCGGTTGGGGCTGACGTTCGCTGACGTCGACCTGTGGGAGATCAACGAGGCATTCGCGGCGATGGTGCTGTCGACTCTGCACCTGCTCCCGAAGGTGGATCGCGAGCTCGTCAACGTCAACGGTGGCGCTATCGCGATCGGCCACCCGCTCGGCGCCTCTGCGCCGCGTGTGGTGGTGGACCTGTGTCGGGAGCTGAGGCGTCGAGGCGGTGGCCTGGGCGTCGCCGCCGCGTGTGTCGGGGTCGGCCTCGGCCAGGCGGTCGTCGTACAAGTCGACTGAGCAAACGGCGAGCCGGTGCGCCGGCGAACACCCGCCATCCACCCGTGATCGAGCCAGCCGTGATCGAGCCAGCGAGGAGCACCGGATGATCAAGCCGGAGGACTACACCGACGTCACGTATGCCGTGGAGGAGGACGCGTTCGCGGTCATCACGATCAACCGTCCCGACCGGATGAACTCCTTCCGCGGGCGCACGGTCGACGAGCTGCTGTCGGCGTTCAAGCACGCGTGGGCCGACAAGCGGGTGGCGGCCGTGATCCTCACCGGTGCGGGTCAGAAGGCGTTCTGCGCCGGAGGCGACGTCAAGGAGCGGGCGGAGACCGGCAGCTACGGCGAGACCGAGTGGGGCCTGTTCGACATCCAGGGCCTGCACCGCATCATGCGCGAGATCCCCAAGCCGGTCATCGCCGCCGTCAACGGGGTCGCGGTCGGCGGCGGTCACGTCCTCCACGTGATCTGCGACCTGTCGATCGCCTCGGAGACCGCTCGCTTCGGCCAGGCCGGTCCGCGCGTGGGGTCGTTCGACGCCGGGTTCGGCTCGACCTATCTCGCCCGCGTGGTGGGCGAGAAGCGCGCTCGGCAGATCTGGTTCCTGCTCGACCTCTACGACGCGCACACCGCCGAGCGCTGGAACCTCGTCAACGACGTGGTCCCGCCCGAGCAGCTCATGGACAAGGCGCGCGAGTACGCCCGGAAGATCGCGTCGTACTCCCCGACGGCGCTGCGCTTCCTCAAGCACTCGTTCAACGCCGACACCGACCACATCAACGGCATCGGGAACGTCGCCTTCGACGGCCTCGACTTCTTCGTGAAGTCCGAGGAGGGCATGGAGGGCGCCACGGCCTTCGCCGAGAAGCGCACGCCCGACTTCTCGCCCTACCGCTGATCCCAGCAGCAACCTCTGCTTGCAGGAGTTGCTGCTGCAGGCCCAGGTTGCTGCATGCCCCCGCGGCAGCACCTTCTGCTGAGCTGCTGCGGCACGTGAGTTGCTGCGGCGCGTGAGTTCTGCCGTGCGGCGCAGGAATACCTCAGCGGCGGGTGCCTGTTGGCCCCACCATGCGTGCCATCACCTACGACCAGTACGGCGACCCCGACAACCTGACCCTCTCCGACCTGCCCGAGCCGAAGGTCGGTCCGGCCGAGGTGCTGATCCGCGTGCGCAGCGCCGCGGTCAACCCCGTCGACTGGAAGGTCGCCGCAGGGGGTCTCGATGGTCTGATGAACGTCACCTTCCCGGTCATCCCGGGCTGGGACGTCGCCGGCGTCGTCGAGCGGGTCGGCCTCGACACCCCGGAGTTCGAGCCGGGCGACGAGGTCATCGCCTACGCCCGCAAGGACTGGGTGCACGGCGGCACCTTCGCCGAGCTGGTGACCGTGCCGGTGCGCGCCGTGGCCCGCAAGCCCGAGGCCCTCGACTGGCACCAGGCCGCGGGCCTCCCGCTCGCCGGCCTGTCCGCCTACCAGCTCCTCAGCCGCCTCGGCCTCTCCCGTGACGAGACCGTGCTGGTTCACGCTGCCGCCGGTGGGGTGGGCTCGCTCGCGGTGCAGATCGCCAAGGCCACCGGTGCCAGGGTCATCGGCACCGCGTCGGAGGGCAACCACGATCTGCTGCGCGAGCTCGGTGCCGAACCGGTGGCCTACGGCGATGGACTGGCCGAGCGGGTTCGCGAGCTGGCTCCCGACGGTGTCGACGTCGCGGCCGACTTCGTGGGCGGTGTGCTGGACGCCACCCTCGCCGTGCTCAAGGACGGCGGTCGGCACGGCTCGATCGCCGACCCCTCGGTCACCGAGAAGGCTGGTCTCTACGCCTGGGTGCGACCCAACGCCGCCGACCTCCAGGCACTGGCCGACCTCGCCGACAAGGGCCTGCTCACCGTGCCCGTCGCGCAGGTGTTCCCCTTGGAGAGGGCCGCTGAGGCGTTCCGGCTCAGCATGGGCGGCCACGTCCGCGGCAAGATCGCCATCGAGGTGAGCCGCTAGGAGCCGTATGCCGCGTGCGCGCCTTGCCCACGCGGCACACCCGGCCGTGCGCAGGCGGCATACCGGCACTGCCTGGTCGGCCTCGACAGTGCGCTCAGTCGGTGACCGGGTCGTCGCTGCGCGACGAGGCGATCGGGGCAGGCGGAACGGGACGGGTGAGGGTCGGCCCCACCCCGTCGCGGTCGAAGGCGGTGTCGCGGGTGCCCACCTTGCGCGCGGTCGCAAGGTGACCGCCGAGGAAGGCGGAGGCCGTGGCGACGCCCATGCCGGCCAGCGCGGTCGCCACGCCGGTCCGGTGCCGGTCGCGGGTGCGGGCGGCATACGACGTGCCGAGCAGCGCGAGGGCAGCCGTGTTGAGCAGGGCGTGGGCCACGCCGACCCGTCGCTCCGGGTTCGTCGTGTCGTGCCACTCCGCGAAGCCGGTGGCAGCGGTGGGCACCGCCGTGAGCAGCCCGACGCCAAGGAGCCGTCGCGCCGCCTCGCGGGAGCCCTCGCCCCCGAGCAGGTCGAGCACGACCGCGGAGGTCCACAGCCCGACGGGCAGGTCGGTCATCGGGGGGTGGATGGCGTGACCCGCGCCCCTGCCCTGCAGCAGCTCGCGCAGCGGCCGGGACCCCGTCACCGGCGAGCTCACGCGTGCCAGGACGTCGGCGAGGGCATCGGCGGCTCGCCAGCCTTCGACGGCGTGGACGAGCCGCACGAGCGGCGAGCCACCCGATGGCGTGGGCGAGGCGACGTCGGGCAGGTGGGCGGGGCCGGGCTGGGAGGTCATGCCTCCATGTACCCACGGTTGCGCGCCTCACGCACGGCGGGCGGGTGGACGTGGCAGGCGTCCTGCGGAGACGCGAAGAGGCGCCGCTCTGTGAGCGGCGCCTCTCATGCGAAGCGACCCCGACGGGACTCGAACCCGCGACCTCCGCCGTGACAGGGCGGCGCGCTAACCAACTGCGCTACGGGGCCTTGGTGTGCAAGGCACGTACTGCGTATCCCCAACGGGATTCGAACCCGTGCTACCGCCGTGAAAGGGCGGGGTCCTAGGCCGCTAGACGATGGGGACCTGGCTCTCGCCAGACCCTCGCCGCCAGCGAGCAGGGCTCGGATCCGTCGAGGACTCGGAAAGCATACGGGTCGAGGTGCCGAACCTCCAAAACGGGCATCTGCGACCCTTCCGACGCCCTCAGGTGGAGAGTCGCCGGAAGGCCGATCGCACCCAGTCGAGCGCCTCGGCCTCGGAGAGACCGGAGACGGCGGCGCGCGCCACGAACGCCTCGGCGGCCCGGCGCAGGGCGACGTCGTCGCGCTGCGACCCCGCAGCCACGACCGTGCCGGCCCGCCCGGCGGTGGTGACCACGCCGTCCGACTCGAGCTCCCGGTACGCCCTGGCCACCGTGTTGACCGCGAGGCCGAGGTCGGCGGCGAGCGCGCGGACGGGCGGAAGCCGCTCTCCCTCGGCGAGGGCCCCGGCCTCCACCAGGGCCGTCACCTGTCGCCGGATCTGCTCGAACGCCGGCGGGTTGACCGACTCGTGGTCGATCTCGAGGCGCGGGAGTGTCATGACGCCGCCCACTCGACGAGCCTGTCCGCGTGCCACGTGTTGATGATCCGCTCCTCGGGCACCCCGAGCCTCTCGGCGCGCTCGCAGCCCAGCACCTTGAAGTCGAGCTGCCCGGGGGCGTGGGCGTCGGAGTCGATCGAGAAGAGGCAGCCCGCCTCCAGGGCCAGCGCGACCAGCTCGTCGGGCGGGTCGCAGCGCTCGGGGCGGCTGTTGATCTCGACCGCGACGTCGTTCTCCGCACAGGCCTCGAAGACCGCGCGGGGGTCGAACTCCGACTGGGGCCGGGTGCCACGGGAGCCGGTGACGAGCCGGCCGGTGCAGTGGCCCAGGACGTTGACGCGCGGGTGCTGCACGGCGGCGACCATCCGGCGGGTCATGGGGCCGGCATTCATGCGGAGCTTGGAGTGCACGCTCGCCACGACCAGGTCGAGGCGGCCCAGCATCTCCTCGCTCTGGTCGAGCGAGCCGTCGTCGAGGATGTCGACCTCGATGCCCTTGAGCAGGTGGAACTGGCCGCCGAGGGAGGCGTTCACCTTGTCGATGACGCCGAGCTGCCTGGCCAGCCGGTCGGCGGACAGCCCGTTGGCGACCGTGAGCCGCGGCGAGTGGTCCGTCAGCACGAGGTAGTCGTGGCCGAGCTCGACGGCCGTCAGCACCATCTCGTCGATCGGGCTGCCGCCGTCGGACCAGTCGGAGTGGGTGTGGCAGTCGCCCCGGAGCGCGGACCGCAGCTGCTCGCCGCCCTCGACCAGCGGCTCGGCGGCCTTGTCCTGCAGCGATTCCAGGTATGCCGGGAGGTCACCTCCCAGCGCCTCCGCGATGACCCCGGCAGTGGACTTGCCGATGCCCTGCAGGTCCTGGAGGGTGCCGGCCTCGGCGCGCGAGGCGAGCTCGTCGGGGTCGATGCCCCGCACCACGCCCACGGCCCGCCGGAACGCCTCGACCCGGTAGCTCCCGGCGCGGCTGCGCTCGAGCAGGAAGGCGATGCGCCGAAGCGCGTCGGCGGGTGGGACCGGCGCCGTCAGCGGCGCGATGGCGGCGACCACGCGAGCCGCCTCAGGCCTTGAACTGCCGCTTGATGTAGGCGTCCCAGACGCGGTCACCACCGAGCGTGCGCGCCCCGATCAGTGCGCGCGCCGCGGGCGTGACGACGTAGCGGCTGCGCGGCCGGCTGGACTCGACGGCGGACAGCACGACGCGCGCGACGCTCTCGGGCCCCGCCGCGAGCAGGGAGTTGCCGTAGCTTGCGGAGGTGCTCGCGGCATTGCTCGCGAGCAGCGCGGCATACGGCGAGTCGCCCTGTGACCCGGCGCCACTGGCGACGGTGGCGTGCACTCCCTCCTCGAAGGCGGTGCGGATGAGGCCGGGCTCGATGAGGACGACGTCGATGCCGAAGCCGCGGACCTCGTTGCGCAGGGCGTCGCTGATGGCCTCCACCGCGTACTTGGTCGCGTGGTAGTACCCGCCGACGGGGAAGGTGATCCGCCCGCCCATGGAGCCGATGTTGACGACCCGGCCGCGGCCGGCGCGGCGCATGCCTGGGAGGACGAGCTGCGTGAGTCTCGCGAGGCCGAAGACGTTGGTCTCGAACATCGCTCGGACCTTGTCGAGGTCGGTCTCCTCGATCGTGCCGTACTCGCCGTACCCGGCGTTGTTGACGAGGGTCCCGACCCGGCCGTGCTGGGCCTCGACCTCCTTGACCGCGGTGGCCATGGACTCCTCGGAGCTGACGTCGAGCGCGAGGGTGCGCGCGCCGGCGGCCTCGAGGTCGGCCAGCGTCTCGGGACGGCGGGCGGTGGCGTACACGGTGTGGCCGGCCTTGACCAGCAGGTCCGCGGTTGCGGCGCCGATGCCCGAGGAGCAGCCGGTGATGAGGACGGGGTCGAGGGACGTCGTTGGCATGACGTCAGTCTGGCGCATCGGCCCTTGGCGGTCGCGCCTGCGGGGCTGTGGAGCCGGTCGCCGGTCGCGCCGCGGTCGCCGGTGCTCGGGCTCAGCCCCCGACGATGTCCCCGAGAGCGCCGAGCAGCCGGTCGACGTCGTCGTCGCTGGTGTACGGCGCGAGGCCGATCCGGACGGCGCCCCCGTCACCGAGACCGAGGGCCCGGGAGGCCTCGATCGCGTAGAAGGAGCCGGCGGGGGCGTTGATGTTGCGCTCCGCCAGCCCGTTGCGGACGGCCTGCGAGTCGTGGCCCTCGAAGCGGACCAGCAGGGTCGGCGTCCGACGTGCCGCGCGCGAGTGGACGACTGCGGCCGGCAGCTCGGCCAGGCCCTCCTCGATCCGGCGCCGCAGGCGGTCCTCGTGCTCCTCGACGACCTGCATGGCGCTGAGCAGCCGGGTCCGCCGGCTTCCGGCCTCGGCCAGGGGCGAGAGGGCGGCGATGAAGTCGACGGCGGCCGTCGTCCCTGCCAGCAGCTCGTAGGGCAGGGTGCCGAGCTCGAAGCGCTCCGGGACCTCGTTCGTCGAGGGCAGCAGCTTGTCGGGGTGCAGCGTCTCGAGGAGCTCCGGGCTCGCGGCGAGGACGCCGCAGTGCGGCCCCATGAACTTGTAGGGCGAGCAGGCGAAGAGGTCGGCGCCGAGCTCACGCAGGTCGACCCCGACGTGGGCGGTGTAGTGGACCCCGTCGACGTAGAGGAGGGCGCCCGTGCCGTGGACGAGGTCGGCGATGGCGGGCAGGTCGGGCCGCGTGCCGATGAGGTTGGAGGCCGCGGTGACGGCCACGAGCCGGGTGCGTTCGGTGAGGAGGTCCCCGACGGCGTGGGCGGGCAGCTCGCCGGTCCGGGTGTCGAACTCGGCCCAGCGCACCCTCGCCCCGGCGCGCTCGGCCGCCTGCACCCAGGGGCGGATGTTGGCGTCGTGGTCGAGCCGGGTGACGACCACCTCGTCACCCGGTGACCAGGTCGCCGCGAGCGTGCGCGCCATGTCGTAGGTGAGGGCCGTCATGCTCCGCCCGAACACGACGCCGCGCGGGTCGGCCCCGAGCAGGTCGGCCATCGCCCCGCGCGCGTCGAGGACGACCTGCTCAGCCCGACGCTCCGCACGGGTGGTGGTGCCCCGGTTGGCGATCGCTGAGGTCAGGGTCTCGGCGACGGCGGCGCCGACCACGTCCGGGACCTGTGACCCCCCGGGTCCGTCGAAGTGGGCCGCGCCCTCCTTCAGGGCGGGGAAGTGGGCTCGGAGCGCGTCGACGTCGAGGCTCATGCGCCGATCCTGTCAGGTGGCTGACGGTCAGGCCGCGTCGAGGGTGTAGCGGACGACTCGGTTGCCCTCGCGCACGACCACCGCCCCACGCTCGAGGCGGAGCACCGTGAGGCGTTCTCGCGAGACGAGGCGGGCCACACGCCCGCCGCTGGCCGCGTCGGTGACCTCGAGGGCCCACGCCGGCTCACCGCCGCGGAACGGGTTGGGGCCCAGGGGGACGTCCTCGCGGACGCTCGCGACCCTCCCGGCCGTCACGAGACCGCTGCGGGAGCCCGGCGCCGCGCCGGCACCTCCGGCCCGGCCGTCGGCCAGTGCCAGCCGCGTCCACCGCCCCTGCCGCTGCACCCACAGCTGGCCGTCCTCGACGAACCACTCCTGCGGCCGCGCGGTCTGGCAGGGCTCCTCGCTGATGCGGGTCCAGGCCGGCCGCGGGGTGGGGTACAGGCTCGTCACGCAGCGGGCGCCGCTGACGTGGGTGACGGCGACCGGGCCGTCGGGCAGCGGAAGAACCGCCTGCCCCGGCACGATCGTGCGCTGCCCGGTGACGGGGTCGACGAGGAACACGCCGTCACCGGCAGCGGGCGGCTTCATCGCTGCGAGTGCGGGCAGGGAGCCGCCTGGGCCGGTCAGGGGTGGGGTGTCGGCGGTCTGGCCGGGCGCCTCCGTGGCCCAGTCCTGTCGACCGCGGCCGTTGACACCGAGCAGCCGGCAGCTCCCCGGCTGCCCCGCCGGGCACACCCGCAGGACGGTCTGCCCTCGGGCGGCGGCGAGGGGCGTCACCGTGCTGGGCCGGGCCGGGCGCCACGTCCACCGAGCAGTGGCATCGAGCCGCACGGAGTCGACGCGGCCCTCGCCCACGACGATCATCCGGTCGTCGGCGACGAACCGCGTGCCGCCGGTGACGGATCCGAGGCGGACGGTCCTGCCCGTGACGAGGTCGACCGAGGTGTTGTCCGGGCTGACCAGTGCCCTCCCGGCCACGACGGTCCCGTCGAGGGACGGTGCCGCCCAGTCGCCGCTCAGGCCCTCGCTGCCCGGGCGGGTGAGGGCCGGCACGACGACCGCCGAGGCTGCCACCAGCGCCGCGCCCGCCGCCGCGAGCCACCCCGGGGCGCGGCGACGGAGGGCCAGCCCGAGTGCGGCGGCCAGCAGCAGTGAGCCCACGACGTATGCCGCGGGGTTGGGGAGCACGATCCCCAAGGCAGCCAGCGCCAGGCCAGCGGCGGTGCCGGCGCTGGGGGCCAACCCTGCCGGGGTGCGGCGCGGTCCGTGCGGGGCTGACGGGTGCCGGCGCCTCACGCGGTCGGGGTGGTCGGCGAGGTGGGCGGCGTGGTGGGCGGCGCGGGGTTCTGGCGGGGTCGGATGCGCACGTGCGGCAGCTCGGGGGCCGGCAGCCGCTGCACCGGCCCCTGGTAGCCCTCGACGCTGCCGAAGCGCTCGGTCCCGGCCTGCCAGTCCGCGCGGAACCGCTCGATCTCCTCATGGCTGCGGCCCACGAAGTTCCACCACATGAGGATGTCCTCCTCGAAGGGGGTGCCCCCGAGCAGGAGGAGCCGGCCCGGCTGGTTGTCGCCGTTGGCGAGGCTGAGCGTCGTCGGGCCCGGGCCGATGAAGCCCAGGTCCGCACGGCCGAGTGGGGTGCCCTCCATGGAGAGGCCCGCGGTGTCGGCGAGGACGCCGTGCTCGAAGGTCGGGTCGACGTCGAGGGCGACGACGGCGCCGGGATCGAGGGTGAGCTCGGCACCCACGAGCGGTGTGAAGGTGCGCACCGGCGAGGTGTGACCGAGCAGGGTGCCGAGGAACACCCGGACGGTGGCGCCGTCGATCCGGAGGGGGGCGGGGACGTGGTGTTGGAGGTCCCGCGGGGCATCGCGGGCGTGCTCGGGCAGGGCCACCCACAGCTGGACGCCGTGCAGCACCTCCGTGCCGGGCGTCGAGACCTCCGAGTGGCAGATGCCGCGCCCGCCGGTCATGAGGTTCATCTCGCCGGGTCGGACCAGCGCGTGGTTGCCGCCGCTGTCGCGGTGCTCCACGTCCCCGGCGAACAGCCAGCTCACGGTCTGCAGGCCGGTGTGGGGGTGGGGCGGGACGTCCATCCCGCCCGAGGACGCCACGTCGTCGGGGCCGTAGTGGTCGGCGAAGCACCATGCTCCGATGAGCGAGCGCCGGCGCTGCGGGAGGGTCCGGCGCACCGTCATCGCCCGCGGCCCGCCGAGCGGCACGTCCCGGGCGGTGAGCACCTCGACCACGGGACGCCCGCCGGACTGCGGCGCCGGCTGGTGCTCACACTCCGTCTCGACCGGGCGGGTCTCGACGTTGCTCATGCGGCCCAGTCTCGCACCCGTTACGCAACTGACCACGCATGCGATCAGTGACGTAGTCCCGGCGACCGCGCAGGGCGGTGCCCGCCCCGCAGGGCTCGCCCGCCCCGCAGGGCTCGCCTGCCGCCCACTCGCTGGCCGCGGCTCGCCAGCCGCCAACTCGGGAGGAAGCGATCAATTGGTCCAACCACTTGACCACTGGACCTGATCCGCGAGAGCCTGCGGGTCATGGCTGATCCCGGGTTCGGACCTGTCGCTCGCCGTTCGGTCTCGGACGAGGTGTTCTCGGAGCTGCGCGACGCGATCCTCACGGGCCGCTTCGCGCCGGGCGACCTGCTGCCGCCCGAGCGCGACCTGGCCGCCTCCTTCGTCGTCAACCGGCACGCAGTGCGCGAGGCCCTCCAGCGGCTTCAGCAGGCCTCGATGGTGCGTGTCGTGCAGGGCGGTGGGACCCGCGTCCTCGACGTCCGCAGCAGCGCCGGCCTCGACCTGCTCGCCCACGTCGCCCGCGCCTCCGACCAGCCGGACCCGGCGATCATCCGCGACGGCCTCGAGATGCGGCGGTGCATCGGTGTCGAGGCGGCCCGGCTCGCCGCGACCCGCGCAGACCCGGCAGCGCGCCGGCGCATCGTGGCCGCGGCCGCGGATTACCGATCGGCGCCTGCTGGGGCCGAGCCGGACCGGGCCTTCTGGCTGGAGGTGGTCGAGGCGAGCGGCAACCTCGCCTTCCGGCTGGCCCTGAACAGCCTGGTGCAGGCCATTGACGCCCGGCCGGGGGTGATGGACCCGCTGCTCCGGGACGACCGGGCCGACACCCTGCCGCACGCGGTCCTCGCGCAGGCCATCGTCGAGCGCGACGCCGACCGGGCCGCCGCGGAGGCCGAGCGCATCCTCACCCAGGCGCTCGAGGCCTGGAGTCGCGGCCAGCGCCGCGCGCGCCGCCAGGGGCAGGGGGCGTCGTGATCGACATCATCCGGGCCGCGATCCCCTTCTTCGTCCTGTTCATCGTCGTCGAGATCGCCTCGCTGTGGCTGGCGCCGGACGACGACGAGGTCGGCTACGAGGTCCGCGACACACTCACCAGCCTCAGCATGGGCCTGGGCAACGTCGTCGTCGGGATCGGCTACAAAGCCGTTGCTCTCGTTGCCTATTCGGCGCTGTATGCCGTGACGCCCCTACGCCTCGACACCGGTCTGTGGTGGGTGTGGGTGGTGGTCTTCTTCGCCGATGACCTCGCTTACTACTGGTTCCACCGCGCCCACCACGAAGTGCGCATCCTGTGGGCGAGCCACGTCGTGCACCACTCGAGCCGGCACTACAACCTCTCGACCGCGCTGCGGCAGACCTGGACGCCGTTCGGGTCGCTGGTCTTCTGGGCGCCGCTCGCGCTGGTGGGCGTCCCGCCCTGGGCGATCTTCCTGGTGCAGTCGGTGTCCCTGCTCTACCAGTTCTTCCTCCACACCGAGCGCGTGGGCCGCCTGCCCCGCCCTGTGGAGTGGGTGATGAACACCCCCTCGCACCACCGGGTCCACCACGGCGTGAACAACGCGTACCTCGACCGGAACTACGGCGGCATCCTCATCGTCTGGGACCGGCTGTTCCGCACCTTCGAGCCCGAGGGTGAGCGGGTCGTCTACGGGCTGACGACGCAGCTGCGCACCTTCAACCCGCTGGTCGTGGCCACCCATGAGTACGTCGCGATCTGGCGCGACCTGAGGGCGGCTCGGCGTTGGCGCGACCGGGCCGGGTTCGTCCTGCGCGGGCCGGGGTGGCGGCCCGCGCGCTGACCGGCCCCGGCACCCGGGGGTGCCGGGGCCGAGGGGCGGCTCCGCAGGGTTCTGGCTCAGTCGGTCGCGCCGGTGAGCTCGGGGCGACGGGCGAGGAGGAGGCCCAGCGCGGCATACCCGACCAGCAGGTGGGTGGCGCCGACCCAGCGTGCGACGCCGTCGCCGAGGATGGCGAACGTCGGCACCGTCACCACGGCCCAGGTCTCCGCGACGAGCGGGTACCAGCGCAGCGCGCCCTGCCAGCGGCCGGCCGCGGCGACCTTGATGCCGATGACGAACATGCCGAGCATCGACAGCGGCCAGAAGACGTCCAGGATCATCACCGGGATGCTGCTGCCGATGCTCTCGGGGGCGATGCCGTGGATCAGGGACCACAGCGACGCGAGCCCGAGCAGGACGTACTCGACCTTGATCATCGCGCGGGCCTTCCTGGTCACGCCGGTGGCCCCGGTGCGGAGCATGGCCGTCAGCAGGGCGAAGACGCCGAGCTGGAAGGCGAGTCCGGTCAGGTCGCCCACCCGCGCCCCCACGCCCTCCGCGTTGGGGCCGAAGACGAACATCGAGGCGGACCACACCAGGGCCCCGGCGGTCAGCGCGGTGCCCAGGCGCCGGATCGTGCGAGTGCTGACGCCGGAGGCCGGGTCGCTCGCCGGGCGGGTGACGGCGCCAGCCCCTGAACGGATCTGGGTGTGGGCATCGGTGCGGGCGTCGGTGCGGGCGTCGGTGCGGGCCGGGGCCGGCGTGGTGGACAGGGTGTCGCTCATGGCGAGCTCCTTCGTGTGGTGGGTGCGGTGCCGAGTGCTCCGCCTGGGACCACAGTCGGGGTCGGGCGTCCCGGGCCCACAGTGTCGCGAGTCCGCTCCGCCGTCCCGAGAAATGTCCCGGCCGACCCGGGACGCCAATCACCGGACAACGGGACATCCGTCTTGCGACCATGTCGGCTGTGACCAGTGAGGGGAGGGCTTCGCGCGGGAGCCGGGCGGGGACGGCCATCGCCGTCTGCGCCGTCCTGCTGTCGGTGGCGACCCTGCTGCTGGACATCGCGAACGCCGACAGCGACATCCCCAGCACGGCCGCCCTCAGCGCCGGCTGGCTCGGTGCCCTCACCGGCCTGGCCCAGGTCGTTCCCGGCGCGCTCCTGCTGCAACGGCTGCCGCGTCACCCCGTCGCCTGGATCCTCGTCGCCTCGGGCAGCTTCTGGGTCGTCGACTCGTTCTGCGCCAGCTGGACGGGATATGCCGTCTTCACCCAGCCCGGGCTGCCGGGGGCGTCCGCGACCTTCTACGTCTACCAGCGGCTCGGGGCCGCGCTGCTCCTGGGCCTCCCGCTCCTCCTGCTCGTCTTCCCGTCCGGGCGGCTCCCCGCCGAGCCGTTCTGGCGGCGGCTGTCGCTGGCGAGCATCGCGCTCACCGCCCTGCTGCCGGCGGTCCTCGCGGTGGTGCCGTCGTCGGTGGCGGAGGAGTTCGCCGGTCAGCCGCTGCCGCCCGAGCTGAAGGGCCTCAACCTCGACCCGGTGAGCATCGAGCTCCCCTACGGCGTGTGGCAGGTCCTGCTCACCACGGCGTATGCCGGGGTCTTCCTCAGCCTGGTCGTCCCCCTGCTCGTGGTGGTCCGGCGCTACCGCGCCTCCGACGACGTCGGGCGGGCGCAGCTGCGCTGGCTCGTCTGGGCGGCGGTGGTCGACCTCCTGGCGATCGTCGCGGGCATGCTCTCGCCGGACCCGGTCGCGGGAGTGCTCCTCGCGGTGGCCGTGGCCTGCACGTCGGTGGCGGTCGTCGTGGCGGTCACGCGGCACCGCCTCTACGACGTCGACCGGCTCATCTCCGCGACGGTTCTCTACGGCCTCCTTGCGGCCGCAGTCGTGGCGGTAGACGTTGTGGTGTTCGCGCTCGCGGGCGCCGTTCTGGGGCAACGGGACTCGGCGCTGGTCGCGATCGCGGTCGTGGCAGGGCTCTACGCGCCACTGCGGGGCTGGCTGGGCGGGCTGGTGCAGCGGGCGCGCCGCGGCTCGCGCGACAACCCGTATGCCGTCGTCTCGGCCCTGGCCGAGCAGCTCGAGGTGTCGTCCGCGCCGGAGCAGCAGCTGCTGGCGGTCACCCGGGCGGTGGGGGAGGCCTTCCGGTCGCCCTACGTCCGGATCGAGATCGAGCGGCCGTCGGGGGAGAAGCAGGTCGTCGAGCACGGGCACCGCGCCGGCCGCGAGGTGGTGCTCCCGGTGGCCTACCGCGGTGAGCACATCGGGCAGCTCACCCTGTGCCCCGGCGGCCGCTCGGAGCTGTCCGAGCATGACCAGAGGCTGCTCGGCGACGTGGTGCGGCAGGCCGCTGCAGCGGCCCGGGCCAGCGAGCTCAGCGCCGGGCTGCAGGCGATCCGGGAGCAGCTGGTCACCACGCGCGAGGAGGAACGCCGCCGGCTGCGGCGCGACCTGCACGACAGCCTGGGGCCGAGCCTGGGGGCGGTCACGCTGCGGATCGAGACCGCCCGCAACCTCGCCTCCAGCAGGCCCGCGGAGGCGGACCGCCTGCTCGAGGCGGCGACCGCCGACGTGGCGGCCGTGCTGGCCGACGTGCGCCGGCTGGTGCACGACCTGCGGCCCCCGGCGCTGGACGAGCTCGGTCTCGTCCGGGCGATCGAGCAGCTCGCCCGGCGGCTGGAGTCGCCCACGCTGGTGGTCACCGTGGACGGTGCAGCCATGGCCGGCGCCGACCTGCCCGCGGCGGTCGAGGTGGCGGCGTTCCGCATCGTCTCGGAGGCGCTGAACAACGTGGTGCGGCACTCGGGCGCGCGCCGCTGCACCATCAGGCTCGGGGTCGCGGGCGGCCCCGACGGGCACGGCGACGGGTGGAACCCGCACCGAGGCCCCGGTGCGCGGGGTGGTCCGGGAGGCCACGCGCTGGAGGTCGAGGTGCGCGACGACGGCCGCGGCATACCGGCCGATGCCGTGGCGGGAGTCGGCATGCTGTCGCTCCGGGAGCGGGCTGCCGAGCTCGGGGGGTCGGCGTCGGCCGAGTGCCCCGACGGGGGCGGGACGGTCGTGCGGGCTGCGCTGCCGTTCACTGGGATGGGTGCCACCGGTGCGGTGGCCCGAGGGGGGAAGGACGTGACGGTGGATGTCGGATGAGGCGATCAGGGTGGTGCTGGCGGACGACCACCCGGTCTATCGCGACGGGCTGGCGGCGCTGCTGTCCTCGGTCGACGGGCTGGAGGTCGTCGGGACGGCGGCGAACGGCGCGGACGCGGTCGGGCTGGCGGCCGAGCTGCAGCCGGATGTCGTGGTCATGGACGTGCAGATGCCGGTCCTCGACGGCATCGAGGCGACGCGGCAGGTGACGGCGGCCAGCCCGCACATCGGCGTGGTGGTGCTGACGATGGCCGAGGAGGACGCGACGTTGTTCTCCGCCATGCAGGCGGGCGCGCGGGGGTACCTCCTCAAGGGGGCGAACCAGGCCGAGATCACGCGTGCCGTGGTGGCGGTCGCCCGGGGCGAGGCGATCTTCGGCCCGGCCATCGCCCGGCGGATCGCCGAGTTCTTCGCCGCGGCACCGGCGGACGGCGCCGGCGAGCAGGCCTTCCCGCAGCTCACCGCGCGGGAGCGGGAGATCCTCGAGCTCGTCGCGGCGGGGAGGTCCAACGCGCAGATCGCGTCGGCGCTCTTCCTGTCCCCGAAGACGGTGCGCAACAACGTGTCCAACATCTTCGCCAAGCTCCACGTGGCCGACCGCGCTGAGGCGATCGTGCGGGCCCGCGACGCGGGGCTCGGGCGGTAGGGCTACGGGACCGGCTGGGCCTTCGGGAGGAGCGGGCGCCCGGACGCGGCGTCGAGGACAGGGCGGTCGCCGACGGGTTGCCGGAGGGGCACCGTCACCTCCTGCAGGCGCAGCATCGCGTTGCAGGCCTGGTCGGGCGACGGGCCGAGCGCCGTTCCCCCGACGACGACCACGTCCCGGGTGTCCACCACGTGCGGGCGGAGGTCTGTGTCGCAGTCGCCGCTGCCGAGGGTGACGGTGAGGCTCGTGTCCGTGTGGGAGACGACGTCCTGGCCGAACAGCAGGATCCGGCGGCCGTCGGAGGGTGCGGACGGCAGGCCCTTGGGCTCGAAGTCCGAGGGCTCCATGGCCCCGTCGACGGACACCCGCACGATCGCCTGGCGCAGACCCTGGACGGTGAACGCCCAGGCGGGGACCTCGGCGGGGCCGCGTGCCGTGCTGATCGTCGTCGTCGCCGGTTTCACCGCCGTGACCGTCACCCAGTCGCAGGTGCCTCGGCCGTCCTCGGGGGTGGGGCAGGGTCCCGACCGGGGGTTGACCATGCCGTCGTATGCCGCCTGCGCGTCGAGGGTGCGCACCGGCACCACGGTGCCGTCGGCGTACCGCACCTCGCCGGTGCCGGGGGCGGTTGGCAGCGCCGTGGCCGTCCGGACCCAGCCGCCGTAGAAGGCGGCCTTGAGGGTGCCGCGGGGAGCCCAGTCCGGCTCGACGGTCAGGCCCTGGGCGGGAACGACCGCCGTGCGCCAGCGCTCGAGCAGGTCGGCCTCGGACCAGGCCCCGACGACCTGCTGGGCCCGTTGCTGGAAGAGGGCGTCGGCGTCACCGGCCGCGGTGTCGCCGACCGATCCGCAGCCGGCAGGCAGGAGGGCGGCGAGCGCGGTGAGGGCGGTGAGGGCAAGGGGGCGGGCCAGTCGCGGCATGACGGTTGGACGACGGCGAGGCCGGGTTCGCTCCGTAGCGGCGCGTCGGCAACACCCGGCGTGCAGGGGTGGGGCAGACCCCCGACAGCCGCGTCGCCTCCTGTGGGCATCCGCAAGCGGGTGCTGCGAGCATCGGGAAACGAGCGAGCGCCCTCCGGCCGGGGGGAGTCGGAGGGCGCTCGGCGTGCAGCGGACCGGGGTGGGGGGACCCCTGCGGGCGTGTGCCTCGCGCTGCAGGAGGCATCGTAGGCGAAAACTTGGAAGCGCATACACGATGTGCCTCGAACTTCTCCCGACCGGGTCCACGTCGGCGGGCCTCACCCCGATGAGGGTTGTGCGGCGCGCAGGCCGGTTGAAGCGTGACAGGTGTCCGTGACGACACCGAAGGAGGACCAGATGAGTCGCTACATGTTCATTGCCCGATACGACAGCGCCGGGGTCAAGGGGGTCGTGTCCAAGGGCGGCAGCGCTCGGGCTGCGGTCATCGAGAAGCTGGCGGCCGACCTCGGCGGCCGCATGGAGTCCTTTGACTTCGCCTTCGGCGAGGACGACGTGTACACGCTCGTCGAGCTGCCCGACAACAAGGCTGCGGCTGCTGTCGCCCTCGCAGTGAACTCGACCGGGCTGGCCCATGTCCGGACGGTGGTGTTGATGAGTCCGGAGGAGGTCGACGCCGCCACCAGGCAGGACGTCAGCTATACGCCGCCCGGCCAGTGACGCCGACAGGTGCCGGCCCGCCCGCCGTCAGTGGTCAGGGCGGCCTCGGGCCGGTGCCGCCCGGGTGAGAGAGGACAGGGCAGCGATGGAGCACATCACCGCAGACGACCTCCGCCGGGTCGTTGCCGACGTGGCCGAGACCGGGACGTACGGTTGCTTCGAGTACCAGGGCATCGCCCTTGGCCTGTACAGCGATGAAGCTGGACTGCTGGACTGGTTCGCCGAGTTCTTCGGCGGCTACTTCACCGTCACGAGCAACCACGACACCGATGCCGTGGTCCACAGCAGCCAGGATCCCGCCGTCTTCGAGCGCCTCAAGGGTTGGGCGACCGCCTTCGGGCGGCCTCGCTCAGACGATGAGACCGAGTATGCCGTCGATGCACAGCACTGCGTCATCTACAGCCGCGAGGTCGACGAGGAGAAGGGCACGGTCGAGGAGAACTGCTTTGTCCTCGTGCAGCCGGGCAGGAGCGTGCTGGTCGCGTCTCCCGGCACGCTCGAAGACCGCCAGAAGGCCGTGAAGCGCTCGGTCCGCAACATGATGAAGCTGCTCATGATGGAAGCGGGCTGGCTGCCGTTCCACTCGGCAGCGTGCAGGTGGAATGACACCGGGATCTGCATTCTCGGAGGCAAGTACGCGGGCAAGACCAGCACGCTCGTCAACCTGCTCGCCCATCCCGGCGCACGGCTCGTCAGCAACGACACGTTGTTCCTGCGCGATGGCGGCGCCTTCATCGAAGGGTGCGGCTTTCCCAACAAGGCGGGGCTGCGTATCGGCGCGCTGGTGGCGTACCCGCGACTGGTGGACTGGATCGAGAAGACGACCGACTCGTTCTACCCGCAGATCGATGCCACGACGTTCCGCGACATCGTTGCGACGACACCGGCTGACGAGCTGGGCAGGAGGTCGGAGAAGATCGTGCTCCTGTCCACCGAGCTTGCCGAGCAGTTCGACATCCCGATCGAGCACGTCACACCCATCGAGCTCTTCCTCGTCGTCCAGTTCGACCCGGCGCTCGAGCAGTCTCGTCTGGTGCCCGTGACGGATCCACGGCTGATGAGAGAGCTCCTGGCCGTCAACTTCCGCAGCCTGGCCAAGGAGAAGCAGGACTTCCTCCAGCGCTTCTTCGCCTTCGACGACGACGCGCTCCAAGCCGCCCTGGACGCGATGCTGGAGAAGTTCTCCTCGACAGTGGCGGTGCACGAGCTGTACCAGAACGCGAACACGAACGAGCACTCGGCAGAGCTGGTCAAGCGGCTGACACGGCAGATACGTGAGCACGCCTGAGTGGCGGGTGCAGGGGTGCGGGCCGCCCCCGCCCCGCACCCCTGCCGTCAGGGGATCGGCGCGACTGCCGGCTGGGGAGCGAGCCGCGAAGAGCGGGTGCCCGGCTCGAAGTAACGGATCGGCGTTCGGCGTGCGAATCAGGGCCGGATCGGGCCGTGGGCACGGCAGTGCTGTGGGCCCCGTGGGGCTCGAACCCACAACCTACGGAGTCCTTGTCGGGCCCTCCTCGGGGCCCTCAAAGTGGCTCTGACCTGCATGTTTGTGGGTGCATGGTTGTGGTTGTTCCTACCTGTCCAACCGCCTCGGTGTCCTGTTCGGTGTCCTGCTCGCAGGGCTTTGATGTGGCTAGTGACCGGGCGGGTCTGCGCAGTGACCGGGAAGGTCAGACGCTGGGTGGTGACCGGCTGCGATGCCGGTACGCAGGTCCGGTTCACGGGTTGGAAAGGGCGACCAATGGAGGTGGTGACGGCTGG
>NZ_DATBMI010000191.1:0-14182 GCF_036554925.1 Pedococcus sp. | reverse complement strand
CGACGACATCCAGTTCCTGCAGGGCAAGGTGCAGACGCAGGAGGAGTTCTTCCACACCTTCAACACGCTGCACAACGCCAACAAGCAGGTCGTCATCACCAGCGACCTGCCCCCGAAGCTGCTCTCCGGCTTCGAGGAGCGCATGCGCAGCCGCTTCGAGTGGGGCCTGCTCACCGACGTCCAGCCACCTGACCTCGAGACCCGCATCGCGATCCTGCGCAAGAAGGCCATCCAGGAGCGGATGAGCGCGCCCGACGAGGTGCTGGAGTTCATCGCGTCGAAGATCTCGACGAACATCCGCGAGCTCGAGGGCGCCCTCATCCGCGTGACGGCCTTCGCCAGCCTCAACCGCCAGAGCGTCGACATGGGCCTGGCCGAGATCGTGCTCAAGGACCTCATCCCCAACGAGCAGGGCTCCCAGATCACCAGCGCGACGATCATGGCCCAGACGGCGGCCTACTTCGGCCTGACCATCGAGGACCTCTGTGGCTCCTCGCGGTCGCGCGTCCTCGTGACCGCCCGGCAGATCGCGATGTACCTGTGCCGCGAGCTGACCGACCTGTCCCTGCCCAAGATCGGTCAGCAGTTCGGCGGCCGCGACCACACCACGGTGATGCACGCCGACCGCAAGATCCGCGAGCTGATGTCGGAGCGGCGTGCGATCTACAACCAGGTCACGGAGCTGACCAACCGCATCAAGCAGCAGTCCCGCTGAGGTAGTCCACCGTCTCCTTGAGGGTGACCTCCCACGGCGTGGCCGTGATGCCGAAGGTCCGCTCGGTCAGCGTGGCGTCGAGCACGAAGGGCCGCTCGAACTGGTGTCGGGTCTCCTTCAGCTCCCGCAGCCACGGCACCACCAGGCCCCCGACCGTCACCACCGCGCGAGGTATGCCGCGTGCGGCCTTGGGCCGGCGGCCACAGAGAGCCGCCACCTCCTGCGCGACCTGCCCCATCGAGCGGGCCGGGGCACTCGGCACGTGCCACACCTGCCCCCACGAGCGGTCGTCGGTGGCGAGCACGGCTGCCAGCCGCCCGGCGTCGCGCACATCCGTCCAGGTGTGGGCGGCATCGGGCCGGCCGAGGAGCAGCCAGGGCGTGCGGCCCCGAAGCACCGGCTGGATCACGAGCTCGTTGAGCATGCTGGTGCGGGCGCCGATGCCGGGCCCGGTGTAGTCGGAGGCGCGCAGCTCGGTGGCCCGGATCCGTCCGGCCTCGTGCGCGGCGAGCGCCTCGCGCCACATGCGCGCCCGCAGCTCGCCCTTGTGCCCGTTGGGTCGAAGGGGCAGGTCCTCGGTCATCGGGCCCTCGACCTTGCCGTAGCCGTAGAGGTTGCTGACGATCACCACGCCCGCCCCGGTGCGCTCCGCTGCCACGAGGATCGCAGCGGCCATCGGCGGCCAGTCGCGCTCCCAGGTGGTGTAGTCCGGCGGGTTGAGCGCGTTCACCACCGCCTCCGCGCCGGTCGCCAGTGCGGCCAGCCGCTCGGCGTCGGTGACGTCGGCGCTGACGGCCTCCACCCCCTCGATCCCGGACCCGCGGCCCGAGCGGGACACCATCCGCACGCTGTGGCCCGCGGCCACCAGCTCCCTGGCGGTGTTCTGCCCCACCGCTCCAGCCCCCAGCACCACATACCTCGCCATGACGGCCCTTTCCGTGAACAGTGTTCTCGCCTGAGCCCAGTCAACGCCTCGTCGGCGGCAAAGTCAAGAACACTGTTCTCTTTTGTGACTGATGTTCTCGTCTATGGCACCCTTGTCCCATGAGCGAGCGCACCGACGCCAGCAACCACCCCGGGTCGCCCCGCGCCACCCCGGGCATCCGCGCGCGTAACCGGGAGGCCATCGAGCAGGAGATCCTGGCGACCGGCCGGCGCCACCTCGCCGAGCACGGGGCGGCGGCGCTGTCCCTGCGGGCCGTCGCCCGGGACCTGGGGATGGTCCCGTCGGCGCTGTACCGTTACGTGCGCAACCGCGACGAGCTCCTGACGCTGCTCATCGTCAGCGCCTACACCTCGTTGGCGGAGGCCGTCGAGACCGCCCACGACGCCGTCGACCCCGACGACCTCCCTGCACGCTGGACCGCCGTCGGCACCGCCCTGCGGGACTGGGCTCTCTCACATCCCCATGAGTACTCCCTCCTCTACGGCTCACCCGTCCCCGACTACGAGGCCCCCGCCGAGTCCACCAACGAGCCGGGCACCCGGGTGCAGGCGCTGCTCGTCCGACTGCTCGCCGACGCCACGCGGACGGGCCGCACCAGCAACGCTGCCGCCACGATCAGCACGCGAACCCCGCAGCTGGCCACCCGCGCGGCGGGACCCCTGCTCGAGGACCCCTTCTTCGAGGGAGCCGGACTGACCGCGGAGACGCTGATGGCGGGACTGACGGCCTGGACCCTCCTCCTGGGGGCGGTCAGCTCGGAGGTCTTCCACCAGCTCGGCGACACCATCACCGACCCCGACGCGTACTTCCACTACCTGCTCGACCTGGCAGGAGCGCTCGTTCTCGCCCCTCCCGCCCCACCTGTCACCTCGCAGGCCCACCACCAGGCCACGCACCAGGCCCAGCACCAGGCCCGGAGCCGGTCCTAGCCCGATGGAGCCCTCCCCGGGGATCGCGGCGATGTCCACAGCGTCCGGTCCACAGGCTTGTCCACAGCTGTGGTCAGAGCGTGACCTCACCGTGACCCGCGACGGATCAGGCGGAGCGAGGGGCCAAAACGGCACAAAGAACCGCAAAGCGATCGAGTCCACACATGGGGATAACCCTGTGGACTGTTGGCGACAGGCACAGGCTTAACCCCAGCTTGTCCACAGGGTCCCCACCCCGGACACGTCCTGTGGACGAGGCGTGGAGAGGCCGTGCACGACGGGACCCGGACTGGGGACAGTTCTCCACCGTCTGTGGAAAGGGTGTGGACAGAGAACGTCCGTCCACAGGTGCGGCCCACCGCCACCCCGGCTCCTCCACCAGTCCTGCACACTGGCACACCGGCTCTGACCTGCGAGAACCACCGTTGTCCACAGGATCCACAGCGCCTATGGAGATGACGAGATCCATCCATCTGGAATCCCGCCCCGCGTATGGACCCGATCCCCGATCCTGTGGCTGGGCAGATCACACACACCGGGCTCGCAGAGTTGCCCGAACCGGGTTTGC
This sequence comes from Pedococcus sp., assembly GCF_036554925.1. Lineage (NCBI taxonomy): Bacteria > Bacillati > Actinomycetota > Actinomycetes > Micrococcales > Intrasporangiaceae > Pedococcus > Pedococcus sp. The sequence goes on along the minus strand of NZ_DATBMI010000191.1, from coordinate 11,024 downwards.
AGTGCCCTCGGCTGGCACTAGGGTCAGTGGCCCACCACTGTGGTGGTGTTTCCACGCGTGTCTGAAGGCAGTGAAGGGCGGGTAGCCAGGTGAAGTTCCGGGTCGAACGTGAGGTTCTCGCCGATGCCGTGACCTGGGTGGCCCGCGGCCTGCCTGCCCGCCCGCCCGTGCCCGTCCTCGCCGGTGTGCTCATCGAGGCGAGCGCTGACGGCACCCTCACGCTCTCGGCCTTCGACTACGAGGTCTCGGCCAAGGTCACCGTGCCCGCGGACGTCGCCGAGCCGGGCACCGTGCTCGTGCTGGGCCGACTGCTCGCCGACATCTCGCGAAACCTGCCGAACCGCCCGATCGACGTGACCACGGAGGGCAACAAGGTGGCCGTCACGTGCGGCTCCTCCCGCTTCAGCCTGCTGATGATGCCCTCGGAGGACTACCCGACCCTCCCGACCTCCCCCGAGCCGACCGGCACCATCGCCGGTGACGTCTTCACCCAGGCCGTCGCCCAGGTCTCCATCGCCGCGGACCGCGGGGACACCCTGCCGATCCTCACCGGCGTCCGGGTCGAGATCGACGGCGAGAAGATGACGCTGCTGGCGACCGACCGGTACCGCCTCGCGATGCGCGAGCTGACCTGGAACCCGGAGGCCACGGACGCCAGCTATGTCGCCCTGGTCCCCGCGCGCACCCTCTCCGAGACGGCGAAGGCACTGGGCGCCGCGGGCTCGATCGACGTGGCGCTCGGGAGCTCCGCCGGCGGCGAGGGGCTCGTCGGCTTCGAGGCGGGCCAGCGCCGCACGACAACCCGGCTCCTCGACGGGGAGTACCCCAAGGTCACCTCGATCTTCCCCACCAGCGTCGAGAGCGAGGCCGTCATCACCACGGCCGAGCTCGTCGAGGCGGTCAAGCGCGTCTCGCTCGTCGCCGAGCGCAACACCCCGGTCCGGCTGCGGTTCACCGAGGGCCAGGTCACGATCGAGGCCGGCACCGGCGACGACGCCCAGGCGTCCGAGGCGGTGGAGGCGACCCTGACCGGGCCGGAGATCGAGATCGCCTTCAACCCCCAGTTCCTGCTCGACGGGCTCGGCGCGGTGGGCACCGAGTTCGCACGGCTCTCCTTCACGCAGTCGTCCCGGCCGGCGGTCCTCTCGGGCCAGGCGAAGGTCGACAGCGAGGCCGACACCTCGTACCGCTACGTGCTGATGCCGGTGCGCTTCGCGAGCTGAGCCGGGGCGGGCGTAGCCTGACACCCACGTGCCCGCGGCGAGGTGTGCCGCCGGGCCGGCCGCGCGGCATACCGCACCACCGCCAGGCCACCGCCACACCACCGCAGAGGAAGGGCACCCGTCACATGCAGCTGGGTCTGATCGGTCTGGGCAAGATGGGCGGCAACATGCGTGAGCGGCTGCGCCGCTCGGGGCACGAGGTCGTCGGCTTCGACCGCAACCCCGCCGTCTCCGACGTCCGCAGCATGGCGGCGATGGTGAAGAAGCTGGAGGCTCCCCGGGTGGTGTGGGTGATGGTCCCTGCCGGCGACCCCACGCGCGAGACCGTCGCCAAGCTCGCCGACCTGCTCGACAAGGGCGACCTGGTCATCGACGGCGGCAACAGCCGCTTCACCGACGACTTCGAGAACGAGAAGCTGCTGAAGGCCAAGGGCATCGGCTACCTCGACTGCGGGGTCTCCGGCGGCATCTGGGGCCTGGAGAACGGCTACGGCCTCATGGTCGGCGGGACCGCAGCCAACGTGAAGCGCGCCATGCCCGTCTTCGACGCGCTGCGGCCGGAAGGCCCGCGCGAGGAGGGCTTCGTCCACGCCGGCAAGGTCGGCGCGGGCCACTACTGCAAGATGGTGCACAACGGCATCGAGTACGGCCTCATGGCGGCCTACGCCGAGGGGTACGAGCTGCTCGAGGCGAAGGACATCGTCACGGACGTCCCGGGCGCCTTCAAGGCCTGGACCCGGGGCACCGTGGTCCGCTCCTGGCTGCTCGACCTGCTGGTCAAGGCGCTCGAGGAGGACGCGCACCTCAAGGACGTCTCCGGCTACACCGCGGACTCCGGCGAGGGCCGCTGGACCGTCGAGGAGGCCATCGCCAACTCGGTCCCGATGCCGGTGATCTCGGCGTCGCTGTTCGCGCGCTTCGCCTCCCGCCAGGACGAGTCGCCGACGATGAAGGCGGTCGCCGCGCTGCGCGGGCAGTTCGGCGGTCACGAGGTCATGGGGGTCGAGGAGGGCCAGGCCCTGCGCCGCGGCGAGCAGCCGAAGGGCGTCAAGGCCGTCCGCACGACCGCGCGCCGCGCCGAGAAGCCGACGAAGAGCGCGACGAAGGCTGCGGGCAAGGGCCGCGCCGCGGCCACCGCCGGTCCCTCGTCGGGCAGCGGCTCCACGGGCAGCACCACCCGCCGCCGTGGCCGCGCCGCCACCACGGCCGGGCCCACCTCGGGCACCGGCGAGACGTCCTGACCCTGCACCCACCGGCCCACCCCGCCTGACCCGTGTACGTCCGCCACCTCACCGTCGCGAACTTCCGCAGCTACGAGAGCGCCGAGCTCCCGCTCGGCCCGGGCGTCACGACGCTGGTGGGCCTCAACGGCCAGGGCAAGACCAACCTGGTCGAGGCCCTGGGCTACCTCGCGACGCTGTCGAGCCACCGCGTGGCGAGTGACCAGCCCCTCGTCCGCTTCGGCACCGACCAGGCGGTCATCCGCGGGGTCGTGGTCCGCGACGGCCGGGAGACGCTCATCGAGCTCGAGCTCAACCCGGGCCGGGCCAACCGCGCCCGTCTCGGGCGGTCGCCGATGCAGCGCCCACGGGAGGTGCTCGGCACGCTGCGCACGGTGCTCTTCGCCCCCGAGGACCTCGCCCTCGTCAAGGGCGACCCGTCCGAGCGTCGCAGGTTCCTCGACGAGCTCCTGGTCTCGCGACAACCTCGATGGGCGGCAGTCCGCTCCGACTACGACAAGGTGCTGCGCCAGCGCAACGCCCTGCTCAAGTCCGCGGCACCGGTGCTGCGCAAGGGTTCCCGCTATCGGCCTCGGCCCGGCGAGGAACCGGCCGACGACGCCCGCGCGTCCGCGCTGCACACCCTCGACATCTGGAACGAGCACCTCGCGGGCGTCGGGTCCCAGCTGCTCTACGCCCGGCTGCGGCTGCTGCGCGACCTCGGCCCCTACCTCGCCAAGGCCTACGACGAGGTCAGCGCCGGCCAGTCCGACGCCAAGCTCTCCTACCGCTCCAGCCTGCGCGAGGAGGTCGCCGCCGCGATCGCCGCCGGTGAGGTGCCCGAGCTCGACACGCTGCGCAGCGAGATCCTCGCCGCCCTCGAGGAGGTCCGGGGCAGAGAGGTCGAGCGTGGCGTCTCCCTCGTCGGCCCGCACCGCGACGACGTCCTGCTCACGCTGGGCGAGCTCCCGGCGAAGGGCTACGCCAGCCACGGCGAGTCCTGGTCGTTCGCGCTGGGGCTGAAGCTCGCGGCCTTCCAGCTGCTGCGTCACGACCTCGGCGAGGACCCGGTCCTGATCCTCGACGACGTGTTCGCCGAGCTCGACTCGGGCCGCCGCGAGCGGCTGGCGGCGATGATCGGCGACTGCGAGCAGGTCATCGTCACCGCCGCGGTGGACGAGGACGTCCCATCCTCCCTGGCGGGCCGCGCGTATGCCGTGCGGCTGGGTGAGGTGGCCGAGCGTGGGTGACGACCTCCCCCCGACGACGGAGCCAACGCCCTCGGGGGCGCGGCCCGCGGAGGAGGCAGGACGCGCCCCCGACGGTGGGCCGGGACCGGACGAGCGGGTCGACGACGCAGCCGCCGCCGCGCTCGGCCGAGCCCGGGCGGCCGCGAAGGCGAGGGGCCTGCGCCCCGGGATGAAGCCGATGCGCCGGCGGCGACCCGGGGTGCCTGAGCCGAAGCGCTCGATGGACGGCCGCGACCCCGGCCTCCTCGGGGACCAGCTGGACCGGTTGCTGCTGGACCGGGGCTGGCGGGTCGACGTCGCCGTGGGGTCGGTGATGGGTCGCTGGCCCGAGATCGTCGGTGCCGAGGTGGCGAGCCACTGCGCGCCGGTCACCTTCGAGGCGGGCGTGCTGACCGTACGCGCCGACTCCACCGCCTGGGCGACCCAGATCCGGCTGCTGGCCTCCTCGATCCTCGGCCGCCTCGAGAACGAGGTCGGCAAGGGCACCGTGGCCGAGCTCAAGGTGGTGGGACCGAGCGCGCCGTCGTGGTCGCGCGGCCCCCGCCGCACGCAGGGTCCGGGGCCTCGGGACACCTACGGCTGAGGGTCCGACCCTGCCCGGCGGGGGTTTCCCGTTGGGGCTGTTTCCGGTGGTGGGGCTCAGGCTGTCGACAGGGTGTCGAGCACGCGCTGGCCCACCCGGCGGACCGTGCCCGGGTCGGTCCCCGTCACGGTCACGGTGACGACCTCACCCGCGGCCTTCAGGTAGAGGACCTGGGCGTGCACCGCGCCGTCGCCGAAGGGATACGTGTACGTCGTGACGACGAGGTCGCCGGCGGGGCTGGCACGCCGGGTGGCGGGTGCCGGGGTGGCGCGCTGCTCCCGCAGGAGGGCCTCGACCTCGACCGGTGAGGGCAGGTCGCGGAGGCGGGCCCTCGCGACGGTGATGACCGGACGGTACCCGTGCTCGGGCTGCCCCATCACCGTGACGTACGTCGTCTCCTCCAGGCGGCTGATGTACTCGTCGGTGCTGAGACCGAACGACCGGGCCTGCGCGCGCACGGCCTCGTCCTCCGCCGCGGCCCGGCGGTCGACGACCTGCCAGTCCCGTGCCTCCCACCCCGCGGGGACCTCGAAGCGCAACGGTGGACTGTCGACCTCGACCAGGTGTGCCCCCGCCAGGGCTCCCAGGCGTCCCCCGCCCCCGCCGGTCAGCACCCAGCCCCCGAGCAGCGCGACAGCGACCACCAGCGCTCCCCCGAGCCGGGCCATCCCCATGGGCGGACCGTAGCCGGTGCGTGCGGGAGGGGTCAGGGAAACCGTGGAACTCCTACCGCCCGTCGCGGGGAGCGAAAGCCGTGAGTGCCGCCACGTCGCTGTGCTGGCTGCGGATGTACTCGTCGGCCCAGAAGCGACGCCCCGGGTAGGCGGACTCGGCCACGACGCGGGCGCACGCAGCGTCGACGTCGATCTCGGTGTGTCGCAACGCGACCTGGCCGTGACGGAGGAGGGCCCAGGCGCCACCCGCTCGGCCGTACGGCATACCGACGCTGCCGGGGTTGACCACGAGGCGGCGGTCGACCAGGCGGGCGAACGGCATGTGCGTGTGGCCGCAGACGACCGTGCGCACCGAGTCGGGCAGGTCGGCGAACACCTCCGCCCACCGCTCCAGCCGCGTGTCGACGAGGACGACCTCGTCGTCGTCGCGGGGTGAGCCGTGGCAGAACACCACCGGCCCGAAGCCGTCGACGGCGACTGTGACCGGGTGGGGCAGGGCGGCGAGGAGGTCGACCTGGTCGGGCCGCAGCTGGGCGCCGGCCCATTGGGACTCGGGGTGCTCGGAGACACCGCCCCGGGCGACCTCGACCAGCTCGCGGTCGGCGTTGCCACGCACCAGCACGCACCGCTCCCCCAGCGACACCAGCGCCTCCAGGGTCTCGACGGGCATCGGCCCGGCAGCGTGGTCGCCCGTGACGACGACGAGGTCGGCCGAGCGCACGTCGGGCTCGGCGAGCACCGCCTCGAGGACGGGCAGCACCCCGTGGATGTCGGACAGGACCGCGACGGAGGACGCCATGGACCTGACGGTAGGCCCCGGGGAGACCCGCGGCACCGGCTGCGGCTGTCGGTGGCCGGGCGCACACTGGCGGTCATGAGGGGAATGTCCGAGTTCGCGCGCTGCCAGATCGTCCCGCCCTACGTCCTCGAGGCGCTCGCGGCCTCCGGTGATCCGCAGGTCGCCGTGTGGGCCACCCGCTCGCTCGCGCACGACGCCGAGCTGCGGGCCCGCCGCCAGGGCCTGCCCGGCCTCGCGCCCGCCCCCTCGATGCCGTCGCGGCCGGGCCCGGCTCCCGGTGGCCCAGGCGCGCCTCACCGGGTGGTCTCGGACGCCCGCGGGACGGACGCGCTGCCCGGCACGCTGGTCCGCGACGAGGGGGACGACCCGACGGGGGACCCGGCAGCCGACGAGGCCTATGACGGGCTCGGCCACACCTGGCAGCTGTACTCCTCCGCGTTCGGGCGCAACTCGCTCGACGGCCGGGGCATGCCGATGCTGGCCACCGTTCACTTCGGCCGCGCCTACGACAACGCGTTCTGGGACGGCACGCAGATGGTCTTCGGCGACGGCGACGGGCGGTACTTCCAGCGTTTCACCCGGAGCCTCGACGTCATCGGCCACGAGCTGACGCACGGGGTCACCGAGCTCACGGCCGGGCTGACCTACCGAGGCCAGTCCGGGGCGCTGAACGAGAGCGTGTCCGACGTGTTCGGCTCCCTCGTGCGCCAGCGCGCGCTCGGCCACGACGCCGTCGAGGCAGACTGGCTGATCGGCGCCGACCTGTTCACCGACGTGGTGCAGGGCGACGCGCTTCGGTCGCTGAAGGCGCCGGGCACCGCCTACGACGACCCCGCGCTCGGGAGGGACCCCCAGCCCGCCCACATGCGCGACTACGTGCAGACCACCGACGACAACGGCGGGGTGCACATCAACTCCGGCATCCCCAACCACGCGTTCTACCTCGTCGCCACGGCCCTGGGCGGCAGCGCCTGGGAGGCAGCCGGGCGGATCTGGTACGCCGCGCTGACCGGGCCCGGGATCAGCGCGGACTGCGACTTCGCCACCTTCGCCGGTCTCACGACGGCCGCGGCGGAAGCCGAGTTCGGGGGCGGCTCGCGGGAGGTCTCGGCGGTCGAGTCGGCCTGGGATGCCGTCGGCGTGCTGGGGCCGGCAGCGGTGCCCGTGCCCGGCGGTGCGGCGGAGCAGCCCCCGGCGGAAGGGGGAGGCGAGCCCGGGGCGGCGACCGAGGTGCTCGTGCGCCGCACCGGTGGCCTCGCCGGCCTGACCCGGGAGCGCTCCGTCCGCCTGGCCGACCTGCCCGGCCAGGACGCCGAGGTCTGGCGCGCCCTGCTGGGTGGTGGCCAGCTGCTGGCCCTGGCGGACGCACCGACGTACCCGGACGCCTACTGCTACGAGGTCTGCTGCCGCGCACCGAAGGTGCGCGTGAGCCTGCCGGAGCCGGGGCTTCCCGGGAGCCTGCGCGACCTGCTGGAGCGCACCCTGGCACCGGAGGGGTGACGCGAACGGCCGCTGTCGGGGGCCGGTCCCTGATGTCCGAATCATCCCGGCGGCGGAACGCCAGAATGCCGCGTTCAGGGGCTGGGGTGCGATCCCCGGCATGCATGCGACCCTGATTTCGGCTCCACAGTGGCTTCACGGGCCGCCTCAGCCCCCGCGTGGGGGGCCTGACCCGTTAGAATGGGGTGATCCCGCGACCACGTGGTCTCCACGCTGGTCGCGTGCCATGAGCGGCACCAGTGAGGCTGCCGGCCCGCTGTCGTGCCATCTGAAGAAGGAGCACCGTGTCCGAGGCTGACAACACGCCCATGCCCGACGAGATCGGTCACCAGACCAGCTCAGAGACCCTCAGCGCCGCAGAGGCGGAGCAGGCGCGGGCGGCGGCGGAGGCCGAGCTCGCCGGAACCCCCGCCGGATCGGACTACGACGCCAGCGCGATCACGGTCCTGGAGGGCCTCGAGGCGGTCCGCAAGCGCCCGGGCATGTACATCGGCTCCACGGGGGAGCGGGGCCTGCACCACCTGGTGTGGGAGATCGTCGACAACTCGGTCGACGAGGCCCTCGCCGGCCACGCCGACACCATCGACGTGGTCCTGCTCGCCGACGGCGGCGTGCGGGTCACCGACAACGGCCGCGGCATCCCCACCGACATCCACCCGCAGGAGGGGCGCTCGGCCGTTGAGCTCGTGCTCACCCAGCTCCACGCCGGCGGCAAGTTCGGCGGGGGCGGTTACAAGGTGTCCGGTGGTCTGCACGGTGTCGGCTCCTCCGTGGTGAACGCCCTCTCGACGCGGCTCGACGCCGAGGTGCACCAGAAGGGCCACGTCTTCAGGATGAGCTTCGACAACGGCGTGCCCGTTGCGCCGCTCGAGCAGGGCGAGGCCTCCGACAGGACCGGCACGACGATCACGTTCTGGGCCAACCCGGACATCTTCGAGACGACGACCTACGACTTCGAGACCATCCGGGCCCGGTTCCAGCAGATGGCGTTCCTCAACAAGGGCCTGACCATCAACCTGACCGACGAGCGCGTCACCCAGCACGAGGTGGTCAAGGACGACATCGACCTCGACCACCTCGAGGACGAGGCCGACGAGGAGACGGTCGAGGTCGACTCCGCCACCGCCGAGGCCGAGGGCGGAGCCCCGAAGAAGCAGAAGGCCAAGAAGGTCACCTACCGCTATGACAACGGCCTGGTCGACTACGTGACGCACCTGGTCGGCTCCAAGAAGTCCGAGCCGGTCCACCCCGAGATCATCTCGATCGAGTCCGAGGACACCGAGCGGCAGCTCTCGCTCGAGCTGGCCATGCAGTGGACCACCGCCTACTCCGAGTCGGTCCACACGTACGCCAACACGATCAACACCCACGAGGGCGGCACCCACGAGGAGGGCTTCCGCGCGGCGATGACCAAGCTGGTCAACGACTTCGCACGCAAGCAGAACCTCCTCAAGGACAAGGACGAGAACCTCACCGGTGACGACATCCGCGAGGGCCTGACCGCGGTCGTGTCGGTCAAGCTCGGCGAGCCCCAGTTCGAGGGCCAGACCAAGACCAAGCTCGGCAACTCCGAGGTCAAGGGCTTCGTGCAGCGGGCCATGACCGACGAGTTCGGCCACTGGCTCGAGACCCACCCGAACGAGGGCAAGGACATCGTGCGCAAGTCGGTCCAGGCCGCCGCGGCGCGCATGGCCGCCCGCAAGGCCCGCGAGGCCACCCGGCGCAAGGGTCTGCTCGAGTCCGGCGGGCTGCCCGGCAAGCTGCGCGACTGCCAGAGCAAGGACCCGAGCGTGTCCGAGGTCTTCATCGTCGAGGGCGACTCGGCGGGCGGCTCGGCGGTGCGTGGGCGCAACCCCAGCACCCAGGCGATCCTCCCGATCCGCGGCAAGATCCTCAATGTCGAGAAGGCCCGCATCGACAAGGTCCTCTCGAACAACGAGGTCCAGGCCCTCATCTCGGCGTTCGGTACCGGTATCGGCGAGGACTTCGACCTCGACAAGGCCAGGTACCACAAGATCGTGCTGATGGCCGACGCCGACGTCGACGGCCTGCACATCCGGACCCTGCTGCTGACCCTGCTGTTCCGGTTCATGCGCCCGCTGATCGAGGCCGGCTACGTCTACCTCGCGCAGCCGCCGCTCTACCGCCTGAAGTGGAGCAACCACGCGCACGAGTTCGCGTACTCCGACCGGGAGCGCGACGCGATGGTGGCCGCCGGCCAGAGCCAGGGCTGGCGCCTGCCCAAGGACGCCGGCATCCAGCGCTACAAGGGCCTCGGCGAGATGGACTACCAGGAGCTGTGGGAGACCACGATGGACCCGGACCACCGGGTGCTGCTCCAGGTCACCCTCGACGACGCCGCCGCCGCCGACGAGATCTTCGCCATCCTCATGGGCGAGGACGTCGAGTCCCGGCGGGGCTTCATCCAGCGGAACGCCCGCGACGTGCGTTTCCTCGACATCTGAGGATCGAGTGAGGAACGAACGATGACGAAGATGTCGCTTCGGCCCAGGCTCGACATCTGAGTTCCGTATGCCGTGGCACCGGTTCCACGTGAAACCGCAGCGGGCACGCAGTGCCCGCCCACGGCACACCGCAAACGTGTGAATACCATTGACAGATAAGGCAATTGCGTGACTGACCAGATGCCACCCGTCGAGTTCGACCGCACCGAGGCGATCGACCTCAACACCGAGATGCAGCGCAGCTACATCGACTACGCGATGACGGTGATCGTCAGCCGTGCGCTGCCCGACGTGCGGGACGGGCTGAAGCCGGTCCACCGCCGCGTCGTCTACGCCATGTACGACGGCGGCTACCGGCCCGACCGCGGGTACAACAAGTGCTCGCGCGTCGTCGGCGAGGTCATGGGCCAGTACCACCCGCACGGCGACTCCTCCATCTACGACGCCCTCGTGCGCCTGGTGCAGGACTGGTCGATGCGCTACCCGCTGGTCGACGGCCAGGGCAACTTCGGCTCCCCCGGCGACGACCCGGCGGCGGCGCCGCGGTACACCGAGTGCCGCATGGCGCCGCTGGCCATGGAGATGGTCCGCGACATCCACGAGGAGACCGTCGACTTCCGCGACAACTACGACGGCAAGACCCAGGAGCCCTCGGTGCTGCCGAGCAGGTTCCCCAACCTGCTGGTCAACGGCTCCTCGGGCATCGCCGTCGGCATGGCCACGAACATCCCGCCGCACAACCTGCGCGAGGTCGCCGAGGGCGCCCAGTGGTACCTCAAGAACCCGGAGGTCCCGCGGGAGGAGCTGCTCGAGGCGCTGATGAAGCGCATCCAGGGCCCTGACTTCCCCACCGGTGCGCTCATCCTCGGCCGCAAGGGCATCGAGGACGCCTACCGCACCGGTCGCGGCTCGATCATCATGCGGGCCGTGGTCGAGGTCGAGGAGATCCACAACCGGCAGTGCCTCGTCGTCACCGAGCTGCCCTACCAGGTCAACCCCGACACCCTCGCGCAGAAGATCGCCGAGCTGGTCAAGGAGGGGCGCCTCTCCGGCATCGCCGACATCCGCGACGAGACCTCGGGCCGCACCGGCCAGCGCCTGGTCATCGTGCTCAAGCGCGACGCCGTGGCCAAGGTCGTGCTCAACAACCTCTTCAAGCACACGCAGCTGCAGACCAACTTCGGCGCCAACATGCTGGCCCTGGTCGACGGCGTGCCGCGCACCCTGCCGCTCGACGCCTTCATCCGCCACTGGGTGGAGCACCAGATCGAGGTCATCGTCCGGCGCACGACCTTCCGCCTGCGCAAGGC
>NZ_DATBMI010000187.1:0-11292 GCF_036554925.1 Pedococcus sp. | reverse complement strand
GAGGCTGCGCCTCCTCGAGCAGCCCAACCTCGGAGGCTCTGGCGGCTTCTCGCGGGCCATGCTGGAGACGATCGACGTCGACCACAGCTCGTACGTGCTGCTGCTCGACGACGACGTCGTCTGCGAGCCAGAGGGGATCGCGCGTGCGGTGGCCTTCGCCGACCACGCGAGGCGCCCGACCATCGTGGGCGGTCACATGTTCAGCATGTACCAGCGCTCGGTCCTGCACGCTTTCGCGGAGGTCGTCATCCCGTGGCAGTTCCGTTGGGCTGCAGCCGATCCCACGCGGCACGACCACGACCTCGCAGCGTCGAACCTCCGCTCGACGCCGTGGCTCCACCGTCGGATGGACGTGGACTACAACGGCTGGTGGATGTGCCTGATCCCGGTCGACGTCATCCGCGACGTCGGCCTGTCACTCCCGCTGTTCATCAAGTGGGACGACGCCGAGTACGGCCTGCGGGCCTCGGCCGCGGGCTACGCGACGGTGTCCCTGCCAGGGGCCGCCGTCTGGCACGTCCCGTGGACGGACAAGGACGACAGCGTGGACTGGCAGGCGTACTTCCACGCGCGCAACAGGTTCGTCGCGGCGCTGCTGCACTCGCCGTTCGCCTTCGGCGGTCGGATGGTGCGCGAGAGCCTCGCGATCCAGGTCAAGCACCTGCTGGGGATGCAGTACTCCGCAGCCGCCCTGCGCCAGCTGGCACTGCGTGACGTGCTGGCAGGCCCGGAGCGACTGCACGCGGAGCTCCCGCTCAAGCTGTCGGAGGTCCGGGCTGCGCGGGCTGACCACCCGGACGCCCAGGTGCGGCCCGACCCCGAGGAGTTCGCCGCAGTGCGCCGCGGCCGACCCCGCAAGCGCGACCTGGTCACGGCGCGCCCCGCGGGTTCGCTGGCCACCGTCACCGCGGCCGTTGGCGGCCTGGTGCGTCAGGCGCTGCCCGTGCGGCCGTCGGCGGGCGAGCACCCAGAGCGACATGTCCCCGCTGCGGACGCCGGGTGGTGGTCCCTGTCGCGACTCGACTCGGCCCTCGTGTCGACCACGGACGGCACGGGCGTCTCCTGGCACCGGCGCGACCGCGGGCTGGCGCTGCGGGCCCTGCGCGAGAGCGCGGCGCTGCACCAGCGGCTGCTCCGGGAGTGGCCGACGCTCGCCCGGCGCTACCGCGCGGCCCTGACCGAGCTCGCGGGCCAGGACGCGTGGCGCAAGACACTCGAGGCGGCTCCCCACCGGGACGAGTTCGCGACCGGCACCGCGACCGGCACCGCGACCGGCACCGCGACCGGCATCGCAGGGGGGACACGGCGGTGACCGCGGCGGTGGAGGCCTCGCCACTGGTCGTACAGGGACGCGGCGGGGGACTGCGCGAGGCGCTCCAGCGGCGGCACCTGCTCTCGCTGCTGGTGCGCAAGGAGCTGCGCGTGCGCTACCGGGCGTCCGTGCTGGGCCTCGGCTGGTCCTACGTCAAGCCGGCGGTCCAGTTCGCGGTGTACTTCGTGGGGATGGGCCTGCTGCTGGACCAGCGGGCGATCGGCGACTACGCGGTCTACCTCTTCGGCGGGCTGGCGGTGGTCACGACCTTCAGCGAGGCCGTGGGAAACGCCACGCGGTCGGTCGTGGTCAACGGTGACCTCGTACGCAAGATCTACCTGCCGCGCGAGCTGTTCCCGCTGTCGAGCCTGTGCGTCGCCGCCGTGCACCTCGCGCCCCAGCTCGTCGTGCTCGCGGTGGGGGCGCTCGCCGCCGGCTGGCGCCCTGACCCGGTCGGGATCGTGGCCCTCGTGGCTGCCGTGGTCCTGTCGTTCGCGCTGGCGCTCGGCTGCGGTCTGCTGCTGGCGGCCCTCAACGTGCTGTTCCGCGACATCGAGAACGTCGTCGACCTCGTCCTGATGGTGCTCGTGTGGGTCTCACCGGTGCTCTACCCGTGGCAGCGGGTCGCCGGGCTGCTGGGCGAGGACTCCTTGGCGACCCAGCTCTACCAGGCGAATCCGCTCACCGTTGCGGTCGAGCTCATGCACCGCGCGACGTGGGCGAACGCCTCGGACGCCAACCTTGCCGCCCTGCCGCCGCACCTGGCCCGCGACACCGCCGTCGCGTTCGCCGTGGCCGGTGGCCTGGTCGTCCTGGGGCAGCTCGTCTTCCGGCGGCTGACCGGGCGCTTCGCCCAGGAGCTCTGATGGGTCGGTCATCGGCCGTCGAGGTGGACGGCGTCAGCAAGCACTTCCGCCTCCGCAGGACGCACTCGCTCAAGGAGAGCCTGGTGTGGGCGGTCCAGGGGCGGGCCCTCAGGGACGACTTCACGGCCCTCTCCGGCATCGACCTCCAGGTGCCACAGGGGGAGTCCGTGGCGCTGCTCGGGCGCAACGGCTCGGGCAAGTCGACGCTGCTCAAGCTCGTGGCCGGCGTGATGGCTCCCGACGCCGGCGAGGTGCGTGTCCGGGGCCGGGTGGCCGGGCTCCTCGAGGTCGGGGCTGGGCTGCACCCGGACCTCACCGGCCGCGAGAACGTCTTCCTCAACGCCTCGATCCTCGGCATGGCCGCCGACGAGGTGCGAGCCCGCTTCGACGACATCGTCGAGTTCGCCGACGTGGGCGACTTCCTCGACACGCAGGTGAGGTTCTACTCCTCCGGCATGTTCCTGCGCCTGGCGTTCGCCGTGGCGGTGCACACCGACCCCGACGTCTTCCTCGTCGACGAGATCCTGGCGGTGGGGGACGAGCCGTTTCGGGCCAAGTGCCTCGAGCGGATCGAGCGGCTGCGCGGTGAGGGACGCACCCTCGTGGTGGTCAGCCACGACCTCGACCTCGTGTCGCGGCTGTGCACCAGGGGCGTCGTCCTCTCCTCGGGCCGCGTCGTCGCCGACGGACCCGTCGCGCAGACCGTCGCGGCGTGGCGGGCGGCCTGATGGGGCAGTGGGCCGCCACCCTGCCCGCCGTCGGCCTCGCCCTCGCGGTGCTCCTCGTTCCCGGGCTCGGTGCCGCCTACGCGGCTGGGCTGCGCGGCATACCGGCGTGGGGCCTGGCTCCGCCGATCTCGGTGTCGGTGGTCGCGGTGGCCGCGGTGGTGGCGGCCGCGGTCGGGGTGCGGTGGAGCCTCGCGCCGGCGGCCGTCACGGCGCTGGCGGTGGCTGCGGCGGCCGGTGCGTGGGGACGGGCCCGGCGCCTGCCGGCGCCCGACTCAGGAAGCCTCGTGCTCCTGCCCGCGGCGGCCACAGCCGGGGCCGCCGCCCTCGCGGCAGGGGCGGTGGTCCTGGGCGTCGGTCGACCCGACAGGTTCCCGCAGACCTTCGACGCCGTCTTCCACCTCAACGCCGTCGCGCGCGCCGTGGAGACCGGCAACGCCTCCAGCCTGGCGCTGGGCACCCTGACCAGCCCCGAGCGCTCGTCGGCCTTCTACCCCGGTGCGTGGCACGCCATCACCGCGCTCGTGGCGTCGGCGGGCGTGGACGTGGCCGCCGCGGCCAACGCCGTGTCGCTGGCCATCGCCGCGGTCTGGCCGCTCGGATGTCTCTTCCTCGTCCGGCAGGCCCTGGGCCGCAGCCTGCCCGCGCTGCTGGTGGCCCCGGTGGTGTCCGTGGGGCTCGGTGCGGCACCGTTCCTCCTGCTGTCCTACGGCACCCTGTGGCCGAACGCCCTCGCGACGCTGCTGCTGCCGGCCGCACTGGCCACCGGTGCCGCCTTGACGGGGCTGGCCTCCGACGACGCGTTGGGGCGCGGGCACGCGTGGGTCGCGTCCCTGGCCGTCCTTCCGGGGCTCGCCCTCGCCCACCCCAACGCCGTGGTCACCACCGCCGTGTATGCCGTGGTGCTGGCCACCGGGGCGCAGCTCGCCCGGGCGGCCGGCCGTCCCGCCCGCGGCGGTCGTCGTCGCCTGGTCCGGGTCGCGGCGGGCTGGGCCGGCTGCGCGGCGCTGGCGGCCGTGGTGCTGTGGGGCATCGCGGTCTCTCCCTTCTTCGCGTCCACGCGCGGCACCGACTGGCCGGCGCGCCAGACGGTGGCCCAGGCCGCGGGCGAGGCCCTGCTGTTGGCGCCCCAGCGGCTGCCGGTCTCCGGCGCGCTGGCCCTGCTGGGACTCGTCGGGCTGGTGGCGGCGCTGCGCCGGCCGCGGCTGTGGTGGCTCGTGGGCTGCCACGCCGTGGCGGCGGCGCTGTTCGTGCTCGCCGCAGGAAGCGACTCGGAGCTGGCGCAGTCGCTCACCGGCCCCTGGTACAACGACGCGTTCCGCTTCGCGGCCCTCCTGCCGGTGACCGGGGTGCCCCTTGCCGTCCTGGGCTTCACGGTCCTCGGGGAGGGGGTGGGGTCGGCGTGGTCGCGCGCAGGGGCACCGGCACGGCCATGGGCATGGTCACGCCGCCTGCCGGCCATGACCGCGTGGGGGGTTGGCGTGGCGTTCCTGGTGGTGGTCACGCAGGGCGTCAACCTGCGCGAGAACGCCGAGGTCGTCGGCACGTGGTACCGCAGCCAGGCACTGGTCAGCGGCCCGGAGCGGGAGCTCCTCGACCGGCTCGACGCCGTCGTGCCCGCGGGAAGCCGCATCGTCGGAAACCCCTGGAACGGATCGGCCCTGGCCGAGGCGGTCGGCGGACGGCAGGTGCTCTTTCCGCACCTGAACGGAGCCTGGGGCCGGGACCGGGTCACCGTCGCCAGCTCGCTGGCCGACCTGTCGGACGACGCGGCGGTGTGCCCTGCGGTGCGCAGGCTGGGTGCCGACTTCGTGCTCAGCGGCCCGAGCACCTTCTGGCCAGGGGACCGGCGGCAGCTCCAGTACGCGGGGCTGCAGGTCCAGGGCAGGCGCGGGTTCGAGCCCGTGGCCTCGGGCGGACGCCTCACGCTGTACCGGATCACCGGCTGCCGGACGGTGGCGGCCTCGCCCGGCCCCTGAGCGCGTCGGCCTCGCCCGGCCCCTGAGGGCGCACGCCGCGGCGACTCCTGGACCATGCCGGCCCCCCGGCGGGCGCCCCCGAAGCCGCCGCCATTGACCGCGTCTCGGTCCCGCGTGACCATCGAGGCGTGGACGAGCACGAGGCACGGGCCATGATCCTGGACCACTTCGAGCACCGGGGGCGAGACGAGGTGCGGGCGTCCGACCTCTACGCCGAGGACGCCGTGCTGGAGTTCCCGCAGGGTGGGGAACGCATCCGCGGCCGCGAGAACATCATCGCGCTGCGCTCGGCCTTTCCCGTCACCGTGACGTTCGAGAACTGCCGGACCCGGGGCAGTGGGGACCTGTGGGTGAACGAGTACACGGTCCACTACAACGGCGACCAGCCGCACCTCGTCGTGGGTCTGATGGAGTTCCGGGACGGAAAGGTCGCCCGCGAGCGGATCTACGTCACCGAGACCTGGGAGCCGCCGGCGTGGCGCGCCCGGTGGGTCGAGCCGATGGGGGAGGAACCTGCACCCGACGCGGGGTGATCTCCCTGACGGGCGACTCACGGCGGTCCCCGAGCCGTCCCCTGTCTAGGCCGCGGAGGTGAGCGCAGCGGCGACGAGGGCGGCCGCCTCCTCGTTGGTGCGATGGTTCTGGTGCAGCTCGTACGCCTCGAGCCGGGGCGCCCGGCTCGGGAGCAGGGTTGCCAGCCTCTCCCTGAGCAGGTCGTCGCTCAGGTCGAAGAAGTGCAGGAGGAAGCCCTCGCCCTTGGTGAGCAGGCCTGCGTACGAGGCGGTCAGCGTCCGGAGGGCCTGCTCGGGCTCGACCGGGACGAGGCGCGGCGAGTGGAGCCCGAGGTCGAAGACGGGGGTGAGCAGGACCTGCAGAGGCGCGGCGGGGGTGATGGAGGTGCCGAAGAGCCCGGCCAGCTCGGTGGGCAGCAGGTGGACCTTCTCGGAGCGCTGCCTCAGCTGCTCCGGGGTGTTGGTGGCGGCGATGCGCTGCACGTCATCGGCGCCCAGGTGCGGGAAGAACGACTCTGCGGTCCCGGAGAGCCAGCTGAGCACCTGCGGCTGGACGATCGCCGACCCGACGCGGATGCCTGCCTTGCCGGGAAGCCCGCGCACCTCAAGGTGCGCCCCGGCGCCGCGGACCAGGAACTTGTCGATGGCCACGAGCTCGCAGCCGTCCCGCGCCAGCAGGTTGAGCAGGGTGCTCGTCTTGCCCGAGGCCTTCTCCCCGGCGATGCAGATCGCCCGGCCGTCCCGTGCCACGCAGGCCGAGTGCATGGGGACCCACCCCCGTTCCAGCAGCAGCCACTTGGCCAGTGCCCGGAGCGTCTGCATCCCCTCCTCGCGCCGCACCTCGAGGTTGCCCGACGTGGCCAGGACGACCCCCCGCTGCCGCCTGAACAGGACGAGGTACACGTCCTCCTCGGGCGTGACCTTCGTGGCCCTGGTGTGAACCACGGTGACGTCCTCCGTCACGGGGATGTCGGCGTAGTCGTTCCTTCCCAGCTCGGGTCCTCGCGGCGCGAGGCCCTGCAGCGCGGCATACAGGGCAGCATCGGCGGTGCTGTAGACCGAGGCATCCGCGGTTCCGGTGGTTGTCGGCGTGAAGTACCCCTCCAGGAAACGCGTGATCCACCCCGCCGTGGAGTCCTCGTCGCTGTGGTACGCGGTCGAGACGCCGCCGAACGCGAGACACGTGCGGTGCCCGCCTTCCTGGAGGTCACCGATGACCCGTTCTGCTGCTCGGGTGATCGCTTGCGGGTCCACTGCACGACTCCTGCCTCTCGGCGTGCTACCAGTGTGGCGCAGCGACTGCACGCCGGCAGGCCGATCGGGTGGGACGCTCATCCGTTGCCGGCTCGACGGTGATCCACGAGTCCGCCGGAACAACCACGGGATGAAAGGCGCCTCCCACCTGCGCGGGACAGCGGGTACTGCTAACGTCTGATCATGCGCTCAGATGAGAAGGTCGCGGGCCTGGACGCGTGTGCGGTGGAGAGCGTCCACCCGGAGAAGGTCCAGCTGGTGCGCGACGCCACCCTTCCGGAGGCCGACCTGCTCCGGGCCTCCGCCATGTTCAAGCTGCTCGGCGACCCGACCCGCTCCCGGCTGCTGTACGCGCTGCTCGAGGCGGGTGAGCTGTGCGTCTCCGACCTCGCGGCGGCCACCGACACCCAGGAGACCACGGTGTCCCAGGCGCTTCGGATGCTGCGCGCGTCCGGCGTCGTGGCCGGTCGGCGCGAGGCTCGGCTGGTCTACTACCGCCTCGCCGATGCCCACGTGCGGATGCTGCTCGACCTCACCCGCGAGCACATCGGTCACGGCACTGGCCCCTCTCGTGCCGCGGTGGGGACGGGCTCGTGAGCGCCGGGCACGGACTCGTGAGCGCCGGGCACGGCCACGAGCACGCCGGCGCGACGCACCGGTGGCGGTTGCGGATCGCGTTCGGCCTCGTTGCCGGCTTCTTCGTCGTCGAGCTCGTCGCCGGGCTGGTCGCGGGGTCGCTGGCCCTGCTCTCCGATGCCGGGCACATGGCCGCCGACGTCGTCGCTCTCGGGGCGGCCTTGGTCGCCACCCGGATCGCGGGTCGGCCGGACACCACCGGGCGCCGCACCTTCGGCTCCTACCGGGCAGAGGTCTTCGCCTCCGGGCTCGCCGCGCTGCTCATGATCGGGGTCTCCATCTACATCGCCCTCGAGGCGGTCGCCCGCATCGGCGGCTCGCCCGAGGTCGCCTCGGGTCCCATGCTCGTCGTCGGGGCCCTCGGTCTGGCCGTGAACCTGGTCGCCCTCGTGCTGCTGCGGGGTGGGGCGGGGGAGTCCCTGAACGTCAAGGGCGCCTACCTCGAGGTGGTGGCAGACACCCTCGGGTCGATCGGAGTCATCGTCGCGGGCCTCATGGTCGCCGCGACCGGCAGCGCATGGTGGGACACCGGCATCGCGCTGGCCATCGCCTGCTTCGTCGCCGTGCGTGCCGTGATGCTCGGCCGGGAGGTGCTCGCGGTCCTGGGCCAGCACGCCCCCGCGGGGATGAACCCCGACGAGGTCGCGGGCGCGCTCGGGGAAGTTCCGGGTGTGCGCGACGTGCACGACCTGCACGTGTGGACCCTGACGTCGGGCATGAACGTGGCCACCGCGCACCTGGTCACCGGCCCGGATGCCGATGCCCATGGAGTCCTCGACCAGGCCCGGCAGGTCATGCGCGCCAGGTTCGGCGTCGAGCACGCCACCTTGCAGGTCGAGCCTGACACCCACACCGGTTGCAAGGAGCTGACCTGGTGACCTGGACGGTTCTGGACAGCCCGCAGCGGCGCGCGAGGCTCATGCGCCGCGCCCAGCTGGTCCCGCGCCGACGCGGTGGCTGCCCCCGTCATCCGACGGCACCTCCGGTTCCGCGTGGGGCGAGGGAGTGACACCTGCTGCGCTGAGAGCACTGACACCGAAGGGCGGGAGCGCCATGGGTTTCCAGGGAGCGATATGAACGTAGATCCTCGAGCACTCGATGACGCGGTCGCCGCCGAGGCGTTCACCGGCGTCGCGACGGTGGATGTCGCAGGCCACCGCATCCTCGAGCGATGCGAGGGCTTCATCCACCGCGCGCTCCGGGTGCCGATCACTTCAGGGGTGCGGATCGCGATCGCCAGTGGCAGCAAGGCGTTCACCGCCCTCGCGGTGATGCGTCTCGTCGAGGACGGCGTGCTGCGGCTCGACCAGCCGGTCCGCGGAGTGATCGGCGACGACCTGCCGCTCATCGACAACGGCGTCACGATCGAGCAGCTCCTCACCCACACCTCGGGAATCGGCGACTACCTCGACGAGGACAGCGACTGGCAGGCATCCGACTTCGTCCTGCCCCTTCCGGTGCACACGCTCACGACGGCTGAGGCGTTCCTGCCGATGCTTCAGGGGCACCCGCGGAAGTTCGCCCCTGGCGAGCGGTTCGGATACTGCAACGGCGGGTACATCGTGCTCGCGATCATCCTCGAGCGGGCGACCGGAAGCACGTACCACGACGTCGTGCGGCGCCTGGTGCTCGAGCCTGCGGGCATGGAGCGCACCGCATTCCTCCCGCTCAACGACCTGCCGGCCGATGCCGCACACGGCTACGTCTCCAACGAGGGCGACCTCGTGAACACGCTGCACCTCCCGGTGCTCGGCAACGGCGACGGCGGCGCGTTCACGACCGCGGACGACCTGCACCGGTTCTGGCTGGCTCTGCTCGACGGTCGCATCGTCTCGCGGGAGGCCGTCGCCGAGATGATCCGCCCGCGCCACGACGTGCCGGACGAGGGGATGCGATACGGAATGGGGTTCTGGATCCATCGGACGCACCCGGCGCTCATCCTGGAGGGGTATGACGCCGGCGCGTCGTTCCGGTCTACGCACATCATCGACGCCCAGACGACGGTGAGCGTGCTCGGGAACAGCTCGGAGGGCGCCTGGCCGGTGATCGCAACGCTCGCGCGGGCGATCGACGCCGACCTCGGGTGACCTCGGCGTCCCGGCCAGCGGGCGCCGACCTCCACACCCGGGAGTCGTCGCAGCTCGGATCCACGCAAGGCCTCTCGAGGCCACCCTCCGACGAAGTGCTGGGGAGGTTGCCGCAGTGGGCGACCTCCACCTAATATCGCCATATGGCGATGACAACGCAAAAGGGCGACCCTGTTCTGGTGCCTGGGGCGGCCGAGAGCGTGGCGCTGTCTGCTGCAGCATGCCTGTTCCACGGCTTCAGCGACCGGTCGCGGCTGACCATCGTGCAGCACTTGGCGCTGGGTGAGCACCGGGTCGTCGACCTGACCAGGCACCTCGGCTTGGCGCAGTCGACCGTGAGCAAGCACCTGCTCTGTCTGCTCGACTGTGGCCTGGTCACTGTCCGCCCGGAAGGCCGTGCGTCGGTGTACGCCTTGGCCCACCCGGAGGCGACGATGGACCTGCTGCGGGCGGCGGAGACTCTGCTGGGTCTGACCGGTGACGCCGTGCAGCTGTGTCCGCGCTACGGCAAGGAGCAGACGCGATGAGCGCCACCGCTGCTTCCGCCGTGTCGTCACGGACCGCCGAGCAACGTCTGCGGCTTGGCCGACGCGCACGGCTGCTGGCCGGTGCGTCCGTGACCTACAACGCTCTCGAGTGCGTCATCGCCCTTGCCGCCGGCCTGGCAGCCTCATCGGTGGCGCTGGTCGGCTTCGGCCTGGACTCCCTGGTGGAGGTGTCCAGCGGGTTGATCATCCTGTGGCAGTTCAGCCACCGCATGCCCGAGGATCGGGAGCGGGTGGCCCAGCGGTTGATGGCCCTGTCGTTCTTCGTGTTGGCCGCCTACGTCGCCTTCGAGTCCGGGCGCGGGCTGCTGTTCGGTGCCGAGGCCGACACCTCGCCCGTGGGCATCGGCCTGGCCATCGCGTCGCTGATGGTGATGCCGTTCCTGTCCTGGGCCCAGCGTCGTACCGGTCGGGCGCTCGGCTCTGGCGCCGTGGTGGCCGACTCCACCCAGACGCTGCTGTGCACCTATCTCTCCGCGGTGCTGTTGGTCGGCCTGGCACTCAACGCCACCCTCGGCTGGAGCTGGGCGGACCCAGCGGCGGCCCTGGTGATCGCAGCCGTCGCCCTGAAGGAGGGGCGTGATGCCTGGCGCGGCGAGGGGTGCTGCGCACCCGGCGGCGGGCACCAGGCGGAAGCCTCGCAGGGCGCGGGCTGCGACGACGACTGCTGTGCCGGCAGCAGCAGCCCCAGCAAGACCGAGTCAGGAGCACTGGGCCTGTCCACCATCCCATCAGAGAGAAGCAGATGAGCATGCGCGGCCCGATGCTTCGGGTCGTCTCGACTTCCGGGCCTTGGCGGGCGATGTGTTGGGTACGCTCCGCTGCATGGCGGATAGGGCTCGAGTGCGTTCGTGGCTCATGCTGGCCGCCCTTGCAGTGGTTGCCCAGCAGTCCCTGACGGTCTACCCAGACGCGGGCTTGGCTCCGCACCTCTTCTGGCTGGCGCTGTCGATGTTCTTGCTGGTTCGCATCTATCGACACGGAGACGTGGCTCGGCGGGTCTTCCTGGTCATTGCCGCGATCGGAGCTGTGCTGGTTCTTCCGGGGGCTGCAAGCGAGCCCTTCCGGGTCGTGCCCCTTGCGGTGGCCTACGTCGTGCAGGCAGTGGTCATGCTGACGCCCGCTCTGGTCGCCTGGACTCGGGGGTCCGCGCCGGCCTCGAGAGAACAACTCACGCTGAGCTAGAACCGCCGCTGCTAGAGGGCGTTCCGCCAGTGGGTGGGTCGCCCCTGTTGTTGCGCGGGGTGCGGTGGGGTGCATGCAGGCCGCGAAGCGCCCGCAGCGCGGGACCCATCGCGGGGCCCCGCGCCGCGGCAGAGCCGCGCTTGATTCCCATGTGCCACAAATGCGCCACCGCGGCGAGATCGAGGCGTCTC
>NZ_DATBMI010000131.1:0-2457 GCF_036554925.1 Pedococcus sp. | reverse complement strand
GACATCTGCACCAAGGACCGCCCCGAGCTCCGCGAGGTCGTTCCCGGCCGTGAGGCCGCCTGCCACTTCTCCGAGGAGGTCCTCAATGGCTGAGGCCATTCTGACCGCGACCGACCTGGTCAAGCACTACCCGATCAAGGGTGGCGTGCTGCGGCGGACGGTCGGCCACGTCAAGGCCGTCGACGGCGTCTCCTTCGAGCTCTACAAGGGCGAGACGCTCGGCATCGTCGGCGAGTCGGGGTGTGGCAAGTCCACCCTCGGCCGCCTGCTGATGCGCCTCGAGGAGCCCACGTCGGGGTCGGTGGTCTTCGACGGGATCGACATGTACAAGCAGAAGGGGCGCGCGATGCGCCGCCTGCGCCGTGACATCCAGATCGTGTTCCAGGACCCGTACACCTCGCTGAACCCGCGCAAGACGGTCGGCGACATCATCGGCGAGCCGTTCGACATCCACCCGGACGTCGTGCCGAAGCAGGGCCGCCGGCGCGCCGTGCAGGACCTCCTCGACAAGGTGGGCCTGAACCCCGAGCACATCAACCGCTACCCGCACCAGTTCTCCGGCGGCCAGCGCCAGCGCATCGGGATCGCCCGGGGCATCGCGCTCAACCCGAAGGTGCTGATCTGTGACGAGCCGGTCTCCGCGCTCGACGTGTCGGTGCAGGCGCAGGTCGTCAACCTCATGGAGGACCTCCAGGACGAGCTGGGCCTGAGCTACATCTTCATCGCCCACGACCTGTCCGTGGTCCGCCACATCTCCGACCGCGTGGGCGTGATGTACCTCGGCAAGATGGCCGAGCTCGGCGTCGAGGACGAGGTGTACTCGCGCCCGACGCACCCCTACACCCAGGCCCTGCTCTCCGCCGTGCCGGTGCCGGACCCGACCCTGCGGGAGAAGCGCGAGCAGATCGTGCTGACCGGCGACGTGCCGTCGCCGGCCAACCCGCCGTCGGGCTGCCGGTTCCACACCCGGTGCTTCAAGGCCCAGGACAAGTGCAAGGTCGACGTCCCGGAGCTCATCATGCGCCCCGACGGCGTGGGGGAGCACCTGTCGGCGTGCCACTTCGCCTCGCCGCGGGAGATCATCGAGACCGTCGACGTCTCCGAGCTGCAGGAGTCGACCGGCAGCTGACCGGCCGCCCGCACGGCATACCTCATCGTGCCGCCCTCCCCACCTCGGGGAGGGCGGCACGGTGCTGTCCGGGGTGGGAGGGGCGCCTACACGCAGGGGGCGCTGCTGTACTCGGTGAAGGTCTCGCCCGAAGCCGGCAGGAAGCGCCAGTCGTACCAGCCGGTGCGCAGGTTCATCTTGAGCACGCCGTCGGCGACGGACGCCCGCACGTAGCTGTCGGGCTGGAGGCTCTCGAACGGCCTCAGGCTCGCACCACCCGTGCCCACCACGATGAGTCGCATGCCGTACCCGTAGGGGCTCCCGGCGGCATTCTTGAGGTGGAAGCGCTCGTAGCTGTGGTCGTGCCCGGAGAGCACGACGTCCACCTTGGCCTCCGCCAAGGCCCGCCAGAGGGCGTCGACGTCCTCGGTGTTGCCGTGCTTGCCGGAGCTGAAGCGGGGGTGGTGCATGTAGGCGAGGGTGCACTCGCGGGGATGCGCCGCGAGGTCGGCCCGCAGCCACTGCTCCTGGGGGGAGCCCGCCTCGCAGCCGCCGACCTCCTTGCAGTTGGAGTTGAGGGCGACCACGTGCCACAACCCGAGCTCGAAGGAGTAGTAGCCCTGGGAGGGGTCACCGGCCGCGGCGCCGAAGTAGGAGAAGTAGGCGCGCGCGTCGCGCGTGCGGTACTCGTGGTTGCCGGGGACGGGTCGCGTGCGGGCCTTGAAGGCACCCCAGCTCGGGCCGTAGCAGTCCGCGAAGTCCTGGGCGCTGCCGTCGGGGTAGGCCAGGTCGCCCAGGGCGAGCACCGTGGCGGTCGGGTTGGCCGCGACGAGGGCGGCGGTCGCCTCGTCCCGGTCGCCGCTGCACTCGGCGATGTCGCCGGCGGCGATGACCACCCGGTCGGTGGAGGCGCGCCCGGAGGAGACGCCCGTGACGGCGGCTCCCGCCTGGTGCGGCGCGCTGGCGCTGCCTGGTGCGGCCGCCGCGCCGGCGGGGCTCCCGGCGCCCTGCTCCGAGGACGTCCCCGCGCCGGGGACGGAAGCGCTCGCGCAGCCGACGGTGACGGCGACGGCCAGGACTACGGGCGCCACGCCCCGGGCCAGGGTCGGTCTCATGGCAGCCTCCTTCAGCGCGCTCCTGCACACGGTAGGGGGACAGAACGGCGGAAAGGTCCGCCATCTGGCCTAGTTTCCGACGTAGGCGCAGCGGCCGCGAGGCCGGCCGAGATGCGCTACCCCAGGTGCCTGCTCACCTGCTCGGGCAGCCGGCGGTTGAGGGAGAAGAGCCGGCCGAGCACGGGCATGAGCACGATGTTGAGCCCGTGCAGCACGCCGATGATGAGCAGGATG
>NZ_DATBMI010000087.1:0-15342 GCF_036554925.1 Pedococcus sp. | reverse complement strand
CAGCTCGCGCTGGCGGGCGATCGCAGCTCCGACCAGGCCGGCGAACAGCGGGTGGGGCCGCGTCGGGCGCGAACGCAGCTCCGGGTGGGCCTGGGTCGACACGTAGTAGGGGTGGACCTCACGCGGCAGCTCGACGAACTCGACCAGGCTGTCGTCCGGCGAGGTGCCGGAGAACACCAGCCCGGCCGCCTCCAGCTTGTCGCGGTAGGTGTTGTTGACCTCGTACCGGTGACGGTGCCGCTCCTCGACGGCCGGCTCGCCGTAGGTCTCCGCGACCACCGAGCCCTCCTTGAGCCGCGCCGGGTACAGCCCGAGCCGCATCGTGCCGCCGAGGTCGCCCTCGCCCTCCACGAACGCCTTCTGCTCCTCCATCGTGGCGATGACCGGTGCCGGCGTCTGGGGGTCGAACTCGGTGGAGGACGCGCCCTCGATGCCGGCGGCGTTGCGGGCGTACTCGATGACCATGCACTGCAGGCCGAGGCAGATGCCCAGGGTGGGCACCTCGCGCTCCCGCGCCCACTTCAGCGCACCGAGCTTGCCCTCGATGCCGCGGACGCCGAAGCCACCGGGCACGAGCACGGCGTCGACCCCGCCGAGGGCCTTCTGCGCCCCGGCCTCGGTCTGGCACTCGTCGCTGGCGACCCAGCGGATGTGGACCTTGGCGTCGTGGTGGAAGCCGCCGGCGCGCATGGCCTCGGTCACGGACAGGTAGGCGTCCGGCAGGTCGATGTACTTGCCCACCAGGGCGATCTCGACGGTGTGCTCGGGGTTGTGCACCCGGCGCAGCAGGAGGTCCCAGTCGGTCCAGTCGACGTCGCGGAAGTTCAGCCCGAGCCTGCGGATGACGTAGGCGTCGAGGCCCTCGGTGTGCAGCACCTTGGGGATGTCGTAGATGCTGGGCGCGTCGACCGCGGCCGCGCAGGCCTCGGAGTCGACGTCGCACATCAGCGAGATCTTCCGCTTGATGTTCTCGGGGATCTCCCGGTCGGCCCGCAGCACGAGCCCGTCGGGCTGGATGCCGACCTGCCGCAGGGCGGCCACGGAGTGCTGGGTCGGCTTCGTCTTCAGCTCGCCGCTCGGTGCGAGGTAGGGCACGAGCGAGACGTGCAGGAAGAAGACGTTGTCGCGGCCGACGTCGTGACGGACCTGGCGGGCGGCCTCCAGGAAGGGCAGCGACTCGATGTCGCCGACGGTGCCGCCGATCTCGGTGATGATGACGTCCGGGGCGGGCTCGTCCTTCGGCGCCAGCGGCGACCCGGCCGCCTCGGCGCGCATCCGCTCCTTGATCTCGTTCGTGATGTGCGGGATCACCTGCACGGTGTCGCCGAGGTACTCGCCGCGGCGCTCCTTGGCGATGACGTGGCTGTAGACCTGGCCGGTCGTCACGTTGGCGGTGCCGTGGAGGTTGCTGTCGAGGAACCGCTCGTAGTGGCCGATGTCGAGGTCGGTCTCGGCACCGTCCTCGGTGACGAACACCTCACCGTGCTGGAACGGGTTCATGGTGCCCGGGTCCACGTTGAGGTACGGGTCGAGCTTCTGCATCGTCACGCGCAGACCCCGCGCGCGGAGCAGGTGTCCGAGGCTGGAGGCTGTGAGGCCCTTGCCGAGCGAAGAGGCGACGCCTCCGGTCACGAAGATGTGTTTCGTCTGCACCACGGGCTTTAACTCTACGTCATCGGGAGCACCGGCGACGCCACGGCTCACGGCGCGTCGGCCACCTCGCGGTAGACCGACAGCGCCGCCTCGACCGCGTCGGCCTCGCTGGGGAGGCGCGAGGCGCGCTCGCGCGCGAGGGCGCGCAGCCGTTCCCGTTCTGCGGGGTCCGTGGCGAGCAGCCGTATGCCGCGGGCGAGCGCCGGCGCGTCGTCGGCCGGGGTGAGGATCGCCGCTCCGCCCAAGACCGCGCCCGAGCCCCCCACGTCGGTGGCGACGATCGCCGCCCCCGCGTGCAGCGCCTCCTGCAGGTTGATGGGCTGCCCCTCCCAGACGGCGCTCGAGACGACGAGGTCGGCTGCCGCGCACAGGTCGGGCACGTCGGAACGGTGGCCGAGCAGCCGCACCGGCAGCTGCTCCGCCTCGATGCGGGCCTCGAGCTCGGGGCGCTGCGGGCCGTCCCCGGCCACCACGACCTCGAGGGGCAGGTCGGTCAGGGTGCCGAGGGCGTCCAGCAGCAGGTGCAGGCCCTTCTGCGGGGCCAGCCGTGCGACGACGACGGCCAGCACGGAGTCCTCACCCACCCCGAGCGCCCTCCGGGTGGCGGACGGGTCGGCCGGTTCCTCGGGCGGGGGTGGGCCGGGGATCACGGCGATCGCACCACCGCGCGCCCCGAGCGTCGCCATCCGGTCGACGAGGTCCTGCGAGACCCCGAGCACCACGGTGGCGCGGCGGGCCACGACCCGCTCCAGCGCGGCATACAGCCGGCCCGTCACGGCGCCGGACGGGGCGGCGTTGTGCAGGGTGACCACCACGGGCACCTCCGAGCCGAGGGCGGCCAGGCACGCCAGCGCGCCGGCGCGCAGGCCGTGCGCGTGCACCACGTCGGCCCGGCGCAGCAGCTCGCCGAGCGTGGAGATGGCCCGCAGGTCGGCGAGCGGCCGCGGGCGGTCGCTCACGGCCAGCGGGACGTGGCGGGCGCCGGCCGCGGCCAGCGCGAACTGCTCCTCGACGCCGGCCGGGCCGGCGACGAGCACCGAGTGTCCCCCGCGCGCGAGCCCGGAGACGAGGCCGTGCACGTGCCGCCCCACGCCCCCGGTCGTCGTGCCCAGCACGAGCAGGACGCGCATCAGGCCCTGCCCCTGCGGCGCCGGCCCCGCTCGACCGCCGCCTGCATGGCGGTGCGGTCGGCGAGCGCCACCACGGCGAGGTAGAGCACGGTGACGACGGCCGCGGTGGCCAGGGCCTCGGCGACCGAGCCGAGCAGCGTCGTGGCGCCCCAGGCGTAGGCCATCGCGTCGCCCGTCCCGCTGGCGACCGCCGCGGCGACGACCGCTGCCGCGAGGGTGCGACGGCTGCCGGCCAGCGCCTGCGGCCCCCAGGAACGGCGCACGAGCACCACCAGCAGCACCGCCGCCAGCGTCATGCCGACGGACGAGGCGAAGCCCAGGCTGCGCAGCGTCCCGGTGGGGCCGGCGTCCTCGGGCAGGGTGAGCAGGGGCCAGAGTGCCGCCACCGACCAGCCCGCGGCGACCGCCGCGGCCGCCAGGCTCGCGCGCCCGCGGAGGTAGAGGGCCCGGGTGAGCAGGGCGGCCAGGGCGAAGCCGACCAGCCCCGGCGCGTACGAGACGAGCGCGGCCGGGATGGCCTCCAGCGCCGCGGCGCCCTGCCCCGCGTCGGCCCCACGGTCGAGGTTCCGGAAGAACGTGCCGACGGAGCGGGACGTCGCGATGAGGACCGCGGCGGCGCCGGCGCTGAGGACGAGGATGCCCTGTACCGCGCGGGTCAGGGTGCCGGTGTCGGTGTCCCCGCTGCCCTCGCGGTGGGCCAGCGCAGGGAAGGCGGACGTGGCGATCGGCACCGCCAGCACGGCATACGGGAGCAGGTAGACAGCCTGGACGTAGGCGAAGGCGTTGACCGTGCCCGTCCCGCCGCGGCTGTTGGCGAGCCACACGGTCGCGAGCACCGCTGCCTGCTGGGCCACGAGCGCCAGCACGCCCGCGCCGGCGAGGCCCGCCGCCCGTCGGGCGGCGCCCTCCGGGAAGCGCAGTGTCGGGCGGAGGCGGGCGCCCGTGCGCCAGGCCGGGACGAGGAGGGGCAGGCTCAGGACCACCACACCGAGGGTCGTGCCCCCGGCGAGGACCGCGAAGGCTGTGCCGGAGACCTCGGCGATGGAGTCCTGCCCCTCGGTGAGCGTGCCGTAGGCCAGGTAGGCGGCGATGACGACGAGGCTGGACAGCAGGGGGGCGAGCGCCGCGGCCAGGAACCGGCGGTGGGCGTGCAGGACACCGGTCAGGACGATGCCGATGCCGTAGAGCACCACCTGGGGCGCGAAGACCACGAGCATGCGCGCGCCGAGGTCCACGGACCCCGGCGCGGCGTCCTCGAGCAGGAGCCGGCTCAGGAACGGAGCGGCCAGGGCCAGCAGCGCGGAGAGCGGCAGCAGCACCACCAGCGTCCACCCGAGCAGGGCTGAGGCGATCCGGTCGGCCTCGTCGCGTCGGCCAGCCCCGAGGGTGGTCGCGATGAGCGGCACCGCCGCGGCGGCGAGGACGCCACCGGCGGCGATCTCGAAGACGACGTTCGGCAGGACGTTGATGCTCTGGTACACGCTGCCGACCTCGGAGGCGCCCACGCTCTCGGAGAAGACCAGGGTGCGCGCGAAGCCGGCCGCCCGGGCGAACAGGGTGGCGATGGCGATGATGCCCGCCGCCCGCGCGACCGTGGTGCCCACACCGCCGGGGCGGCCGTCCTCCGGCACCGGTGCTGCCCGTGCCACGGGTCAGGCCCGCCCGAGCGCGTCGAGCTCGCGCAGGCCCGGTGTGGCCTCGATGACCTTGGTGAAGCTGACCCGCTCGGAGGCGAGTGTGAGGGCCGAGAGCACCGCCAGCGCGCCCAGCCGCCCGCGACGGCCGCTGCGGGCCACGAAGGCGGAGCCGAGCAGGGCGCCGGCGCTGTTGGCACCGGTGTCGCCGAGCATGGTCTCGCCGGCGAGGTCGGGGCCCAGCAGGGCCGCCGCCGCACCGACGGCCGCACCCGAGGCGACCTCGGCACGCGGGTCCGCCGCCGTGAGGGCGCCCGCGATCACCGCCGCCTTGAGGGCACGGCCGGGCCGCAGGTCGAGGAGGTTGAGCAGGTTGGCGGCACCGGCGATGACGGCACCGCCCACCACGGTGTCGAAGGCGGTCGGCCCGCCGTCACGCACCGTGGCGCCGCGCCGGGCGTCGACGAGGGCCGCGGACAGCACGCCTGCCACGCCCAGGCCGAGGATCTTCACCACCCCGGTCGTGACCTCGCCTGAGGCAAGGGCGCTGAGGTGGCCCTTGAGCCCCTTGCTGCGCGCGTCGCCCGCCAGGTCGTCCAGGGCGCCCAGCGCGCCTGCACCGAGGGCCGCGACGACAGGACCGGGGCCTGCCGGGACGGCGGCCAGGGCCGATCCCGCCACGAAGGCCGGGCCCTCGAGCAGCGTGACCGTCTGCCCCGCGTGGTTGGTGCGGTCCCACAGCCCCTCGCCACCCGGAGGTGTGTCCCGGAGCAGCCGCAGCGCGAGTGCCGAGGTCGCCCCCGCGAGCACCCCCGCGGCGAGTGCGCGTGCAGCCATCGCCTGGCCCTACTTCGTCGCCATGGCCGGGAAGGCCGCGGTGGCGTCCGCCTCGAGGCCGTAGTGCCCGGTGTTGCCGGCGAACTGCTCCATGAGGCCGAAGACGACGCTCGCCTGCCCCATGGGCACCTCGGCATGGTCGACGGTCGAGAGGTCTTTCGACGCCTCGGAGTTCTGGCGCACCGTCGCTGCGACGGACACCTGGGGGTCGTCCGAGCCGTTCATGGCCGGGGTGGCCACCAGCGCACCCGAACCGGCGGCGTCCAGTGCGGCTGCGAGCTGGCTCAGGGACTCGGCCCGGGCGGTCCGCTCGTCCGCGGTGCCCCCGGTGACCGGGCCGCCGATGACGACCGCGCCGGTGGCGGGCGTGATGGAGTCCGGGGTGTAGCGGATCAGCTCGCCGGTGCGCAGGCCCTCGAGAGCAGCACTGGCACCGGCGCTGCCGCCACCGGCCTTGGCGAGCAGCGACCGTGCCAGCACCGCGTTGACGAGCTCGCCGCCCTGGTCGACCGGCACCTGCACCGAGGGGGCGAGCTGCTCGCCGAGCGTCGAGCGGAAGGTCGCCTTCTCGGGGTCGACCCACGCATCGAGGACGGTGACGGTCGACCCGATCTTGGCCCCGGCCTGCGCGAGGGTGCTGGTCGTCGACTTCACGAGGTTCGCGTCGGCGCCCGGGAGCACGACGACCGTCAGGGTGGCGTCCTGGAGCCGGTCGCGCAGGAGCGTCTTGTTCCCCGCCTCCGTGAAGGCGTCCCGCGCCTGCGCGGCCTTCTCGGCCTCGTCCAGGCGTGCCCGCAGCTCGGTGCGGTCCTCGCGGAGCCGGGTGACCTCCGAGGTGAGGGTGTTCCCGATGTCCTCCTTGAGAGGGCCGGCACCCAGGACGATGCCGACGGCCAGGGCCAGGAAGATCGAGACGATGGAGACGAGGTGGTACCGGAAGTCGATCACGTGAAGATTCCTACGACGAAGGACCAGAGGTCATCCCAGCGGGCGCCGATGACGCCCAGGAAGGCGCGGCCCCCCGGGGTGGCCCACAGGGCGGCGAACAGGGCGGAGAGGCCCACCAGGAGCATGACCGCGAGCGAGAGGTTGCTGATCCGCGAGCGGTACAGCCGGCTGACACCCTTGGCGTCGATGAGCTTGCCGCCCACCCGGAGCCGGGTGAGGAACGTGCTGGCCATGCCGGAGCGGCCCTTGTCGAGGAACTCCACCAGGGTGGCGTGGGTCCCGACCGCGACGATGAGCGAGGCACCCTTGTCGTCGGCCAGCAGCATGGCGACGTCCTCGCTGGTACCGGTGGCGGGGAAGACCACGGGCTCCACGCCGAGCCGCCGGACCCGCTCGAGGCCGGGCGCGTTGCCGTCGCGGTAGGCGTGCACGACGATCTCGGCGCCACACCGCAGCGTGCTGTCCGAGACGGAGTCCATGTCACCGACGATGAGGTCGGGCTTGAGGCCGGTCTCGATGAGGGCGTCGGCCCCGCCATCGACGCCGATCAGCACCGGCCGGTACTCGCGGATGTAGTGCTTCAGCGTCTGCAGGTCTTCCTTGTAGTGGTACCCGCGGACCACGACGAGGGCATGGCGACCCTCGAGCTCGGTGGTGATGTCGGGCACGCCGACGCCGTCGAGGAGCAGGTCCCGCTCCCGTCGGAGGTACTCCATCGTGTTCGCCGCGAACGCCTCGAGCTGCACCGCGAGGCCCGCCCGGGCCTCGCCCATCTCGGCCTCCACGATGTCGAGGTCGAACTCGGTGCCGGTGGCGACGACCCGGTCGTCGAGGAGGACGTCGCCGCCCACGACGGACACGAGCTGCCCCTCCTTGAGGTCGTGCATGATGTCCTTGCCGACGTTGTCGACCAGGGGGATGCCGGCCTCGACGAGGATCTCCGGGCCGAGGTTCGGGTACCGCCCGGAGATCGACGGCGAGGCGTTCACGACGGCTGCCGGCCGGCAGGCCAGCAGCGCCTCCGCGCTGACCTTGTCGATGTCCTGGTGGTCGATCACGGCGATCTCGCCAGGGCGCAGCCGCTTGGTGAGATCCTTCGTGCGGGCGTCGACGCGGACGGCGCCACGAACACCGGGAGTCTCCGGTTCGCGGGCACGCTGGCGTGGGATCTTCAGGGGCATCATCCCCATCGTGCCATGCCAGACGGCATGCCCCGGACACCCACGCGGGCGCCGGATCGGCTGCCCCTGTGGGCGTCGTCACTACCCGCCTCGGGCCGGCCGGCCGGGATGACGCAGGGGTCGCCGTCGCCGGCGGGTCGGGCGCTGCGGTGCGCTCAGGCTGGCGCCGAGCCCCTGCTGCCCGCGCGGTCGGCGCTCTCCCGTGCCGAGCCCCGGGCATCCTGTGCCGGCTGGCGCCCCTTCCGTGTGCCCTGCTGGGCCGCGCCACGAGCTGACGACGCCGTGCGGGACCCGTTGCGGCGGGCCGTTCCCGGCTGGCGTTTCTCGGTCTGCCCCTCCCCGTCGTGGCGCTCCCGACCCTGGCGCTCCCCTGCCTGCGCCAGCAGCTCCGCGGCGTGGTCGAGGGCCGTCGCGGAGTCCACCCCCGCCATCATCCGGGCCAGCTCGCGCAGGCGCGCGTCGCCGTCGACCGAGACCACACCACTGGAGGTGACGTGGCCGTCGCTGCTCTTGCTCACCACGAGGTGGCGGTCGGCGAACGCGGCGACCTGGGCGAGGTGCGTGACCACGATCACCTGGGCATGGCGGGCCAGAGCCGCCAGCCGGGCGCCGATGTCGAGGGCGGCACGGCCGCCGACCCCCGCATCCACCTCGTCGAACACGAACGTCGGCACCTCGGCACCGCCGTGCGCGCCGGTCACGACCTCCAGCGCCAGCATGACCCGGGACAGCTCACCACCCGAGGCGGCCTTGGCCACCGACCGTGCGGGTGCGCCCGGGTTGGCAGCGAGCAGGATCTCGACCTCGTCCACCCCGTGCCGAGCCCACCGCACGCTGTCGCCGAGGCCTGGCACGGCGAGACCGTCGTCCACCGAGCGCGTGGTGACCGACACCTCGACCACGGCCCGGCCCATCGCCAGGTGCGCCAGCTCGGCGGTCACCGCCGCGGCGAGCTGGTCCGCGGCGCCCGACCGCGCCGCGCTCACCTCGGCGGCCGCGGACCCTAGCTCAGCGGTGAGGGCCTGTGCACGGCGCTCGAGCTCCTCGAGGGCGTCGTCGGCGGAGAGCAGGGAGTCCAACCGGGCGGCGGCGTCCCTGCCCCAGACCAGCACGTCGTCAACGGTCTCGCCGTACTTGCGGGTCAGCCCCGCGAGGTCGGCCCGGCGCTGCTGGACCCACGCGAGCCGGGCCGGGTCGAGGTCGATGTCGGAGAGGTAGCTGCTGAGGTCCGCGCCGAGGTCCGCGGCGAGGTAGCCGAGCTCGGCCAGTCGTCGTTCGAGGTCACGCAGGGCGGGGTCGTGGTCGAGCAGGCCGGCGAGCGCCGAGCGAGCCGCGACGATGGCCGCGATGACGCTGGGAGCGGGCTCCGCGGCATACTCCTCCTCCGCGCCGGCCAGCAGGAGGCGGGCCTCCTCGGCGCCGGCTCGCAGGCCCTCGGCATGGCTCAGGCGGTCGTCCTCGGCACGCAGGGCGGCGTCCTCACCGGGCTGGGGGTCGAGGGACTCGATCTGCTCCAGGCCCAGCTGGAGGACCTCGACCTCGCGGGCGCGGTCGCGGGTGGCCTCCCGCAGGGCGGTCAGCTCACGGCGCACCACCTCGAGCTCGTCGTAGAGCCCCTGGTAGCGCGCCAGGGGTCCCGCCACGCCCTCCCCGGCGTACTGGTCCAGCAGGACGCGGTGCTGGTCGGCCTGCCGCAGCCGCCACTGGTCGGCCTGCCCGTGGACGGCGACGAGGTGCTCTCCGATCTCGGAGAGCACGCCCACCGGCGCGGAGCGTCCGCCCACGTGCGCCCGCGAGCGACCCTCGGCCGTCAGGGTACGCACCAGGACCAGCCCGTCATCGGCGTCGGCCCCCGCCTCCGTGGCGCGCAGGGTCGCGGGGTGCTCCGGACCCACGCCGACCACCCCCTCGACGACGGCCGAGGCGGCACCGGCGCGGACCAGCCCGGCGTCGGCGCGGGCACCGAGCAGCAGGCCCAGACCGGACACGACCATGGTCTTGCCGGCGCCGGTCTCGCCACTGACGACGTTGAGGCCGGGGTGCAGCTCCAGAACGGCGTCATCGATGACGCCGAGGTTCTGGATGCGGATCTCCTGCAGCACGCGCCCAGCCTGTCACACGGCTCCGACGCCACCCGGCAGCGACTCGTGCTGCGACCCCTGCAGCGGCCCATGAGCGACCCATGAGCGACCGATCAGCCGCGCGTGGGGTCAGGGGGACAGCGAGGCGGTCGTGCCGGCCCGCTGCTCGCGCCGAGCCGCGCCGCGCCAGCCGTGGATGGACAGGTCGAACTTGGCGACGAGGCGGTCGGTGAACGGCGAGGAGGTCAGCCGGGCGAGGCGAACGGGCGTGTCGGAGCGGACCACCTCGATCCGCGCGCCGGGCGGGAGATCGATGGCGCGGCGCCCGTCACACCACAGCACGCCCGAGCCCTGGGTGTCGGCGACGACCTCGAGGGCCAGGTGGGAGCTCGGGCCGACGACCATCGGGCGGGCGAAGAGCGCGTGGGCGCTGATGGGGACGAGGAGCATGGCCTCGACGTCCGGCCAGACCACCGGCCCGCCCGCGGAGAAGGCGTAGGCGGTCGACCCCGTGGGGGTGGCCATGACCACACCGTCGCAGCCCCAGGTGGACAGGGGCCGCCCGTCGATCTCGACGGTCAGCTCGAGCATGCGTTCCCGTGAGGCCTTCTCGACCGAGGCCTCGTTCAGCGCCCAGCTGGAGTAGACCGGGTCGCCGTCGTGGCTCACGGCCACGTCGAGCGTCATGCGCTCCTCGACCGCGTAGTCACGGGCCACGATGCGCTCGACGGTGGCGTCGAGGTCCTCGCGCTCGGACTCGGCGAGGAACCCGACGTGGCCGAGGTTGACGCCGAGGAGCGGCGCGCCGGTCCCCCGCGACATCTCGGCGCCGCGCAGGATCGTGCCGTCGCCGCCGAGGACGCACACCAGCTCGCAGCCGGTCGCGGGGTGCTCCGGGTTCGCGAGCGTGACGTTGGGACTGCCCGCCAGGTCAACCGCGGCCGCCTCATCGCGCAGCACGACGACCTCCATGCCCGCGTCATGCAGTCGCTGCACCACCCCAGCGGCGAGGTCGTGGGCCTCCTTGCGCTTGGGGTGGGCGACGAGCAGGATGCGTCGGCGCGCGGCGTCGGTCACGAAGCTCCCTTCAGCGTCACCTGGTCGGCGTTCCTGACCAGAGCCTCCCATCCCAGCGATCCGGCCGCACGAGGGGTCAGCCAGAGGAGGTACTCGGCGTTTCCCTCACCACCCTCGATCGGGCTGGGCGCCAGGGCACGCGGGTGGAGGCCCGCCTCCAGCGCCGCACGCGCGACCTCCGTGATGGCCCAGGCCCGGTCGCCCTGGGCCCGGACGACGCCCCCCTTGCCCAGCCGGGCGCGGCCCACCTCGAACTGTGGCTTGACCAGCACCACGGCGTCGCCGGAGTCCCGCAGCAGGGAGCGGAAGGTCTCGAGCACGAGGGTGAGGGAGATGAAGCTGAGGTCGGCGACGAGGACGTCGACCGGCCCGCCGATGTCCTCGGCCCGGAGTCCCCGCACAGTGGTCTGGGAGCGCTCGCTCACGCGCGGGTCCCCCGCCAGCTCGGGCACCAGCTGGTCGCGGCCCACGTCGAGAGCGATGACGTGCCCGGCGCCGTGGCGGAGCAGCACCTGGGTGAACCCGCCCGTCGAGGCGCCCACATCGAGGCAGTGCCTGCCCCGGACGTCAAGCCCCAGGGGTCCGAAGATCTCCAGCGCACCCACGAGCTTGTATGCCGCGCGGCTCACCCAGCGCGGCCCGGCCTCGCGCACGACGAGCTCATCGCCCGCGGAGACCGGGGCCGCCGGCTTGCGCGCCACGCGCCCGGCGACGCTGACCAGACCCGCGTCGATCAGCTCGCGGGCCTGGCCCCGGGAGCGGGCGAGCCCGCGGCGGACCAGCTCGGCGTCGAGCCGCCCGTGGTCGCTCACGCCCCGCCGAGGTCGGACAGGCGACCCTGCAGGGTCTGGTGCACCCGCTGGCCGGCGGCGATCTGTGCATCGAGATCGTCGGCGGGAGCGTCCGCGAGGTCCTTCAGCGCGGCGTCGATGGCTGGGTCCCCGGTCTCGCCCTCGCCCACCGGCCCGGCAGGCCGGCCCGGGGGTGGGCCGGGCTGCGGAGACGCCTGTGGTCGGGGCACCGCGGAGGGAGGCGGGCCCGGGAGCGGCGTGGCCGCGCGCGTCTCGGGCTCGGTCGTGTGGTCGCTGTGCTCGCTCATGTGTCGTTCGTCCTCGTTGCCGTGTTGTCCACCGGTGGCGGCTCGTCGGGAGCCGCCGGAGCAGTCGCGTCGGCCCGGGGTGTCTCCGTCGCCCCGGACTCGTCCGCGCCGACGGGAGTCGCCGACCCCACCGGTGGTGCGACGTCCGGTGCCTCCGCCTGCTCCGGGGCCACCACCTGCTCTGTGGCAACGTCCCGCTCCGTTGGGGCCGCCCCGGTCTCGTCGACCGCCGCCGTCTGCTCAGCCGGCGGCACAGTCATCGTCTCAACCGCCGTGACGTCCGGTCGCGCCGGGCTGGCGCCCTCGGCCACCGTGGAGCCGCCCACCTCGGCGGCTGGGGGCGGCGCCGTCTTCTTCGCCACCGCCCGCGCGGTCTTCGTGGCGGTCGTCTTCTTGGCAGTCGCCCTCTTGGCGGCGGTCTTGGCCGTACCCCTCTTGGCCGTCCCCTTCTTGGCCGTCCCCTTCTTGGCAGTCGCCTTCTTGGCAGTCGCCTTCTTGGCAGTCGCCTTCTTGGCGGCGGTCTCGGCAGTGCGCGTGCGCGCAGGCGGCGCCGGCACCGCGGCGGGGGCCCGTCGTGGCGCCGTGCTGACCGCTGCCGACGGCACCCCGGGAATGGCTCCAGCCAGCGGGATGCGCGCGGCAGCCGACGCGAGGGACGCCCTGAGCTCGTCGACCTCGTGCGTCAGCGATGCCAGCGCCGCGCGCGCGGACTCCACGTCAGCATGTCGCGCGAACTCGCCGCGCCGCAGCGCGGACTCGACCTCGGAGCGCACGAGTGCCACCAGGTGTGCGCGGTTGGCCTTCGCTGCAGCGAGCAGCTGGTCGGCCAGGGTCGAGGCCTGCATCGCACGCTTGCCCACCTCCTCGGCACCGGGCAGCGCCAGGAGGCCCTGTGCTGCCTCGAGCGCCCGGGCCCTGGTCAGCTCCCCCAGGCCTGAGGCGAGCTGCACCCAGCCGCGCACGGCTTCAGACGCCATGGCTCCTCCTTGCCGTCGACGCGTTGTTGCCCATCGTCGGTCACGCTACTGCGGGGCACGGACTTCCGACACCAGCCGGCGCGCGTCGGCCTCGCCGAGGTCGCCGCGGTCCAGGGCGTCGTGCACGGCCGCCACCGCAGTCCGCAGGACCTCGATCCGGCCGGCACCGCCGTCCGCCTCCCAAGTCCCACCCACCACACGGCGACGGTGGCTGCCGCACACCCACCAGCCGTCGCCCGCCGGCTGGGGTGCGAGGTATGCCGTGGAGAGGCCACGCAGGTCGGCAAGCAGGTAGGTCGGGCGCATGGGTGCCCGGGCCCCCGCGAGGGACACCGCGGAGTCGACGCCGGTGAGGACGAGAGCGGAGTCCATTCCCGCCTCGACCGCCCCGGCGATGTCGGTGTCCAGGCGGTCGCCGATCGCGAGCATGGACGAGGGATCGTCGTGCGCGACCTCGGCGCACAGCAGGTAGAGGGGCGCGTGCGGTTTCCCCACCACGACGGGCGAGCTGCCGGCTGCCCGCTCCACGGCCGCCACGAGGGTGCCGTTGCCCGGGGCAGTCCCACGGTCCGTGGGAAGGGTGCCGTCGGTGTTGGTGGCCACCCACAGCGCGCCCGCCTGCACGGCATACGCGGCCTCGGCGAGATCCGCGGCGGTCAGCTGCGCGCCGTAGCCCTGGAGCACGGCGGCACAGCCCGCCCCCGGGTCGGCGAGGCGTGCCTCGTGCGGGGACACCGGGACCAACCCCTCGCCGGTCAGCGCCTCGGCCACCCCGGGGCCCCCCACGGCGAGCACCCTCGACCCGGACGGCAGGTGACGGGCGAGGTGCCGCGCGCCCGCCTGCGCGCTGGTCACGACGTCCTTCTCCCCGACCCCCGTGAGGCCGAGGTCCCGCAGATGTGCGGCAACCTCGAGCGGCGCACGCGACGCGTTGTTGGTGGCGTACAGCACCGGCACCGGGCACGCCGAGAGCGCCTCGACCGCGTGCGGCACCGCCGCGTGGCCGCGGTAGACGACCCCGTCGAGGTCGCAGACCACGGCGGCGTAGGCCTCCAGCAGGGCCACCTGCGGCGACATCGCCAGGTCAGCCCTGCCGCTCGTCCTCGGTCGCGTCCGCGCCGACAGCCTCGTCGCCGCCGGCGCCCCGGTTCGCGTCCTCGTCACCCTCGTCCTCGTCGCCCTCGAGCAGGTCGGTCATCACGATGCCGTCGAGCTCGGCGAGCCGCTCGGCCGCGTCGGTCTCGCCGTCGTCGTCGAACTGGGCGGCGCGCGCGAACCAGTCACGGGCAGCGTCCTCGTCGCCGTTCTCGAGCAGGGCGTCGGCATACGCGTAGGTCAGCCGTGCGGACCACGGCTTGCGGACACTGGACTTCAGCTGGGGGATCTGCAGGGCCAGGAGCGCCGCGTCGGGCTGACCAAGGTCGCGGCGGATGCCCGAGACGACGATCGCGAGCTCGATCCGCTCCTCGAGGCTCAGGGTCCGGGCCTCCGGGGAGGTCGCGAGGTCGAGAGCCCGCTCGGGCCTGCCGAGGCCACGCTCACAGTCGACCATCAGGGGCAGCATGTGCGAGGACCCGCTGAGCCGTCGAGCCGTGCGGAACTCGCTCAGCGCCCGCGCCCACTCGCCCTTGCGGTAGGCGACCAGCCCCAGGGCCTCGCGGGTGGCCGGAACCCGCCCCGCTCTGCGGACCGCGGTCTCCGCGTGGGCCTCGGCGGCAACGTAGTCCTCGGCCTCGAGCATCGCCGCGACCATGACCAGGTGCTGGGCCACACCCTCGGCGTTCTCCTTGCTCAGGGTGCGCAGCTGCTGGTGCACTCCGCGGTCGAGCTCCTTGCCCGTGACGCCCTCGTTGATCCGCGGCTCGGGAAGGCGCGGCGCCTTCGGTGCCAGGCGGCTGCCGCCCCTGCGCTCGCTGGTGTCGAAGCCGCCCGCATCCCGGTCAGGACGCGCCGCCCCGCCCCGAGGACCACCCTGTCGTCCACCGGCGCCGCGGGGTCCGTCACCCCTGCCGGCGGACCGACCACCGCTGGGGCGGCCCTGCCCGGTGCGCCGCTCGTCTGCGCCCCAGCTGCCGCCACCGCTCCCGCCGCGGCCGTCGCCGTCACGGCCCCGGCCCGAGGATGAGCCCCCGCGCCCCGAGGAGGGGCGGCCGCTGTCGCGCCCACCCGACGGGCGTCCCCCGGAGGGTCCGCGGCGGCCTGGCTTGTCTTCGGACACGAAGTCTCCTCGCTGTGCAGTAGTTCGGTTGGCAGTCTACGGAAGCGCCACCGGACCCGCGCCTGCCGGTTCCCGCCCCGGTCACGCCCGTCGTGTGGCCCGGTCGCGCCTGTCATGGTCGTGCGCGCCGGTCTATGCCCCGCGCCCGCAGGCTCCGCCGCGGGGCAGCTGGTGCCGTGGCGCGGTGCCCTCGCCACGTGGCAGCTGCGCGGATCGGACGGACGGGGTAAGGGTGTGTCATCTGACCCCGGACCGTGACGCGGACCATGAACCTGGACCATGACGCGGAAAAGGGGGCCCTGCGCTGCAGGGCCCCCTTTTCGGAAAGTATGTTCGGCTGCGTCCTACTCTCCCACACCGTCACCAGTGCAGTACCATCGGCGCTGAAGGGCTTAGCTTCCGGGTTCGGAATGGGACCGGGCGTTTCCCCTTCGCTATGACAGCCGAAACTCTATGGAGATGTCAATCGGTGGCCGGCGTGGTGCCGGCCGGGTTCCCGACCGTTTC
>NZ_DATBMI010000145.1:0-13078 GCF_036554925.1 Pedococcus sp. | reverse complement strand
CTACGGCAGCTTCAGCAACCTCGCCTCCGGGATGGACTCGTTCGCCAGCACAGCCGGGGGGACCTTCACCAGCACACCGGGGTCGTCGGGCTCGAGCGGCTTCTCCGCCGGTGGCGGCTTCTCCGGCGGTGGCGGCGGCGGCAGCTCAGGCGGGTCCTGGTAGCGGCCGGTCAAACCCGGATCGCCGCGGAACCGGCACACGCGAAGGGGCCGGGTCCACACGACCCGGCCCCCAGCGGCATACGGACGGTGCTCAGTCCTTGAAGGCGTCCTTGACCTTCTCGCCGGCCTGCTTCAGGTCGGCCTTGCTCTGGTCGGCCTTCCCCTCGGCCTCGAGCCGCTCGTCGTCCGTGGCCTTGCCCGTCGCCTCCTTGGCCTTGCCCTGGAGGTCCTCGGCGGTGTTGCTCATCTTGTCTTCCAGTCCCATGACGCACACTCCTCTGGTCGGATCCGTTGGTTCCCTGTGCGCACCGGCCGCTTCTTGACCCCGTGCCCTGTCACGGTAGGCCGGGTCAGCGCGATCGGCCTGTTGGGCGGAGGGCGAGCCCGCGCTGCGGGCCCCGCGCTGCGGCGTTCCCGGCGCCGCGACCGCGGCCCACGGCGACGTCGCCCACCGCGCCCGGCGGTGTGTCGAGGTGCCGGCGTTCAGCCGCGGACCACGAGCAGCAGGTCACCGCCCTCCACCTGCTGCTGCGAGCCGATCGCCACGCGCTCGACCGTGCCGCCGGTGGGGGTGGTGATGTTGGCCTCCATCTTCATCGCCTCGATGGTGGCGACCACGGAGCCGGCCTCGATGCTCGCGCCCTCCTCGACGGCCAGGCTGACGACGCCTGCGAACGGAGCGGCGACGTGGCCCTTGTCGGAGGGGTCGGCCTTCTCGGCAGTCTTGACGTCGACGCTGACCCGCTCGTCGCGCACCTGGACCGGCCGGAGCTGGCCGCCCATCGTGAACATCACGGTGCGCATGCCCCGCTCGTCCGGCTCCGAGATCGACTGCAACCCGATGAGCAGGCGTTTGCCGGGCTCGAGGTCGATCTGGTGCTCGTGGCCGACGTCGATGCCGTGCAGGAACTCGCGAGTACCGAGGACGGCGAGATCGGAGTAGGCCTCCCGGGAGGTCTCGAAGTCCTTCGTCGGCCCCGGGAAGAGGAGCCGGTTGAGGGTTCTGCGCGGATCGCGGGCCAGTGCGGCCTCGTCCTCGCCCGACAGCTCCGTCACCCGCGGCTTGGCCGAGCGACCCTCGAGTGCCTTGGTGCGGAACGGCTCCGGCCAGCCTCCCGGCGGGTCCCCGAGCTCACCGTTGAGGAAGCCGATGACGGAGTCCGGGATGTCGTAGGCCGTCGGGTTGGCCTCGAAGTCGGCGGGGTCGGCATTGGCGCCGACGAGGGCGAGGGCGAGGTCCCCGACCACCTTCGAGCTCGGCGTGACCTTGACGATGTTGCCCAGGATGCGGTTCGCGGCGGCATACGTGTCCTCGATGGCCTCGAAGCGCTCGCCGAGCCCGAGGGCGATGGCCTGCTGGCGCAGGTTCGACAGCTGCCCGCCCGGGATCTCGTGGGTGTAGACGCGGCCGGTGGGGGAGGGCAGCCCCGACTCGAACGGCGCGTAGAGCGCCCGCACCGCCTCCCAGTACGGCTCGAGGTCACAGACGGCCCGGAGGTCCAGACCGGTGGCGCGCTCGGTGCCGTCGGTCGCCGCGACCAGCGCCGACATCGGCGGCTGGCTGGTGGTGCCGGCCATGGAGGCGCTGGCGACGTCGACGGCGTCGACCCCGGCGCCGATGGCCGCGAGCAGCGTGCCGAGCTGGCCGCCGGCCGTGTCGTGGGTGTGCAGGTGCACCGGCAGGTCGAAGTTCTCGCGCAGCGCGCTCACGAGGGTGGCGGCGGCGGGGGCGCGCAGCAGACCGGCCATGTCCTTGACGGCGAGGATGTGGGCCCCCGACTCGACGATCCGTTCGGCGAGGCGCAGGTAGTAGTCCAGGGTGTACAGCGTCTCGCCCGGGTCCGTGAGGTCGCCGGTGTAGCAGAGTGCCACCTCCGCCAGGGCGGTGCCGGTGGAGCGCACCGCCTCGATGGCCGGTCGCATCTGACCGACGTCGTTGAGCGCGTCGAAGATGCGGAAGATGTCGATGCCCGTCCGGGCGGCCTCGGTGACGAAGGCGTCGGTGACCTTGGTGGGGTAGGGGGTGTAGCCGACGGTGTTCCGGCCGCGCAGCAGCATCTGCAGCGGGAGGTTGGGCATGGCCTGGCGCAGGGCGGCCAGCCGGTCCCACGGGTCCTCGGAGAGGAACCGCAGGGCCACGTCGTAGGTCGCGCCGCCCCAGGCCTCGACGCTGAGCAGCTGCGGCGTCATCCGGGCGACGTGGGGGGCGACGTGCATCAGGTCGCGGGTGCGGATGCGGGTCGCCAGCAGCGACTGGTGGGCGTCGCGGAAGGTGGTGTCGGTGACGCCGACCGCCGCCTGGGTGCGCAGGGCCCGGGCGAAGGCCTCCGGCCCCTCCCGCAGCAGGCGGTCCCGGGCGCCGGGCGCGGGCGGCGCACCCAGGTCGACCGGAGGCAGCTTGCCGCGCGGGGACACGCGGGTGCGTCCTGGCCCGTGGGGCTGGTTGACGGTGACGTTGGCGAGGTAGGTGAGCAGCTTGGTGCCCCGGTCGGCCGGGACCCGGGCGGTGCGCAGCTCGGGCCGCTCGTCGATGAAGGCGGTGCTGAGCCGCCCGGCCTGGAAGTCGGGTTCCTCGAGCAGGGCCTGCAGGAAGGGGATGTTGGTCGCCACGCCGCGGATGCGGAACTCGGCGAGGGCGCGACGGGCCCGCCTCACGGCCGTGGGGAAGTCGCGCCCTCGACACGTGAGCTTGACGAGCATGGAGTCGAAGTGGGCGCCGATCTCCGCTCCGACGAACACCGTGCCGCCGTCGAGGCGCACGCCCGCCCCACCGGCCGAGCGGTAGGTCGTGACCCTGCCGGTGTCGGGTCGGAACTCGTTGGCGGGGTCCTCGGTGGTGATGCGGCACTGGAGGGCGGCCCCGCAGATCTGAAGGCTTTCCTGCGAGATGCCGAGGTCGGCGAGCGTCTCTCCGCTCGCGATCCGCAGCTGGGCGCCCACCAGGTCGACGTCGGTGATCTCCTCGGTCACCGTGTGCTCCACCTGGATGCGGGGGTTCATCTCGATGAAGACGTAGCGGCCGTTCGGCGCGAGGAGGAACTCGACCGTGCCGGCGTTCACGTAGCCGATCTCGCGGGCGAAGGCGACGGCGTCGGCGCACATGCGTTCGCGCAGCTCGGGGTCGAGGTTCGGGGCTGGCGCGATCTCGACGACCTTCTGGTGCCGCCGCTGCACCGAGCAGTCCCGCTCGAACAGGTGGACCACGTTGCCCGCGCCGTCGGCCAGGATCTGCACCTCGATGTGCCGGGGGCTGACCACGGCCTCCTCGAGGAAGACGGTGGCATCGCCGAACGCGGACTCGGCCTCGCGCATGCACGCCTCGAGCGCCTCGCGGAGGTCCTCGCGGCGCTCGACCCGCCGCATGCCCCGGCCACCGCCGCCGGCGACCGCCTTGGCGAACACCGGGAAGCCGATCTCGTCGGCCGCGGCGACCAGCGCGTCGACGTCGGTGCTCGGCGGGGCGCTGCGCAGCGTCGGCAGCCCCGCCTTCCTGGCGGCGGCGATGGCGCGTGCCTTGTTGCCCGTCAGGTGCAGGACGCTGGCCGGGGGCCCGACGAAGGTGATGCCGTGGGCCGCGCACTGCTCGGCGAGGTCGGGGTTCTCCGACAGGAAGCCGTACCCGGGGTAGATGGCGTCGGCCCCGGCGTCGACCGCGGTGCGCACGATGCCGACCGGGTCCAGATAGGCGCGCACCGGGTGCCCGGACTCGCCGATCTGGTAGGCCTCGTCGGCCTTGAGGACGTGCTCGGAGGTCCGGTCCTCGTGCGGGAACACCGCGACCGTCTTGGCGCCGAGCTCGGTGGCGGCCCGGAAGGCCCGGACGGCGATCTCACCGCGGTTGGAGACGAGGACCTTGCTGAACACGGATGACCTCCCAAGGTGGGGAAAGACGTGTCAGCGATCCTAGTGACCGTTCCGCCCAGTGAGACCCCGAGCCCGCGATGCGGAAGGTATGCCGCTGTGCCACCCGCGTGGGGCCGCGTCGGGAAGGGGTAGGGGGTCGCGTGGGTCCGGCGGGCGGACCGGGGGGTGCGGGGTCGGGACCTGGGTGGCTGTCCCGTCGTGACCCGCGCACGGACAGGGCCCGGGGCCGGCTCCTCAGCCGTCCCCGGGCCCTGCCGGGCATGACCTCGGGTCAGAGGTCCATCG
This sequence comes from Pedococcus sp., assembly GCF_036554925.1. NCBI lineage: Bacteria > Bacillati > Actinomycetota > Actinomycetes > Micrococcales > Intrasporangiaceae > Pedococcus > Pedococcus sp. The sequence continues at coordinate 8,767 of NZ_DATBMI010000145.1, read as the reverse complement.
GACGCAGCACCCGGGAGATGCCGTGGCCGATCTGCTTGTTCCCCTTGTTGATGTCGGGAGCGATCACCCGAGCGTTCGCGTCGTCGGGGTCGCCGTCGACGAGGACGATCCGGCCATCGCGGACGTCGACCGTGAAGCTCGCACCGTCCAGCGCGGTGTCGAGGGAGGCGCCGTCAGCCTTCTTCGCGGCACGCGAGTCGATCGTCGCCCCGGGGACCACGTGGTAGAGCAGGACGGCCTCGACGGTGTCGATGCCGACGCTGGCGGCGGCGGTGAAGACGTCCTTCTCGCTGCCACGCCACGTACCGGTCAGGTCGTTGACGAGCCTCCGGAAGGCGAGGTCGTTCGGGAGGAACGCGGTCAGCGCGGTGTCGCCGTCCGCCAGCACCTTCACCGCCGAGTCGGGCTTGGCATCGAGCACCGCGTGCACGGCGTTGTCGAGGATGTCGTAGTCCCAGGGGTTGCGGTCGAACCCGGAGCCGTCCTTGGCCAGCACCTTGGCCAGGCTGCGGTCGCCGAGGTCGTCATCATCCGCGGCAGCGCCGTTGGCGCCAGCGACCGCAGCCGCGCCCATGAGTGCCGTCGTGGAGAGCACAGCAAGAATGCGTCGTACCGACATGTGTTCGCTCCTCAGTTGTGGCGGCTTTCTGGCCAGGGCCCTGCTCACGGAGGCCGCCGACTCCGTACCCCCGGCGTTGGCGTCGGTGATTCGGGCCAGCTCGCAGGTCGGATGGGGGCGGTGGGACATTTTTCCGATGCCGGAAATGAATTGGTCCCGGCGCGGGTTGACAGGGATACTGTGGTCTCGCAGTGACAACTGAACAGCGTGGTGTGGACACCCCGATGCCAGGGAGCATGGGGGTGATCGGTTTCGACATTGGTCGGCTCACCAGGGGAAGCGGGTCGAGGACGCAAGGTCATCTCGTCAACGCTCCTTGCAAACCAATAGGTGCCAATTCCAAGCGCACCGACTTCGCCCTCGCCGCCTGAGCGAGCTCCGAAGTCCGTCAGCCTCGGTTCGCTACTGACCGAGATCCTGGCGTCAGCTAGGTAGCTTGCTGCGCAGTCATGTCGGGGGACTGCGCGGGACTCTCACTCGACTGGGCCTGTCAGAGGACGTGTGCGCGCGAGCTCTGGGGCCGAGAAACTCCTCAGCGCACTGCACCCGGAGAAGCCCTGGTTTCCCGTCAGTGGACGCGGGTTCGATTCCCGCCACCTCCACCACCGTGGCCACACCACAGTTCAGGCTCGAAGGCCCCGCCCTCCCGGCGGGGCCTTCGTGTTGGTGTCCTACATGCCGCCCGCCCGGCCCACCCAGCGGTCCGGCCCGGCTGGCCGCGCTCGTCACCGCGCACCGGCTCGTCCCCACGGTCCGCCGCAGCCGGGCGACTGGGGGCGTCAGGACAGGTCGGTCACCCAGGAGTCACCGGCCCGCGCGAACCCGAGCCGCTCGTAGTACGGGTTCACCATGCCCGGCGGGGTGAGGATGCGGCGGAACCCGCGGCCGGTGAAGAGCCCGCTGCGCCGGAAGACGAACTCGCCGGGTGAGAAGTCGCGGAAGCGCGGGGTCACGTAGTCGAGCTCCACCTGGGCGACCCCGTCGCCGGCGTCACGGACCACGACGACGCCGACGGTCTCGTTGCCGTGCTGCACGAGGTACGCGGCGCTGCCGGGGCCCACCTCGGTGGTCCGGAAGCGGGGGAAGTACTTGGCGATGTCGTCGGCGTGCACCTTCAGGAAGTGCCGCAGGTAGGTGTCGTCCGCGGCGACCTCGAGCACCTCGTACGCGTTCTCGTCCGACCGCTCGGCGAGGAGACGCCGGATGAACCAGAGGTTGATGGCCGAGAGCACCACGTTCATCGCCACCATCGGCCAGATGAGCAGGATCGCGTTGAACGTGGTGAGGATCAGGCACGCGATGAGGTTGAGCACCCGGAACCGCAGGACGCGCGCCTGCAGGAGTGAGAAGACCAGGAGGGCGGACCCGGCCCACCCGAGCGCCTGGACCCAGATCACCGGCAGGGGCTCACGGCTGCGGAGGTGCGCTGTCGCCGTTCTGCTGGGCGGCGATGTCGGCGCGGATGGCCTCCATGTCCAGGCCGCGCACACCGTCGATGACCTGCTGGAGGGCGGTCGCGGGGAGGGCGCCGGGCTGGGCGAAGACCAGGATGCCCTCGCGGAACGCCATCAGCGTCGGGATCGACGTGATGTTCGCCGCCTGGGCGAGCGCCTGCTCGGCCTCGGTGTCGACCTTGCCGAAGACGATGTCGTCATGCTGCTCGGACGCGGCCTCGAAGACCGGCGCGAACTGGCGGCACGGGCCGCACCACTCTGCCCAGAAGTCGACGAGGACGATGTCCTCGTGGAGCACGGTCTTCTCGAAGTTCGCTGCGGTCAGGGTCGTGCTTGCCATCAGTACATCCAATCCCATCGGACCACGACGGTCGCGGTCACGGTGTTCTCACCCGCCTGCACCGGCAGCCCGCCGGTCTTGGCCGCCATGAGCTCGCGGCGCGGCTGCGCGCCGCCTCCCCGGTCAACGTCGGAGACCGCCACGACCTTCCCGAGCGTGCGGTCGGACAGCTCGGCGTACTGCTCGGCGCGTGTCCTGGCGTCCTGGAAGGCCGCGGCCCGGGCGCGCTCCACCACCGGCGCCGGGTCCGAGATCTCCAGGGCGATCCGCTCCACGGTCAGGGCGTTGCCGGCAGCACCCGTGAACGCCTGCACCAGGTCACCGATCCGCGCCATGTCGCGGACGGTGACCCTCAGCGACTCGTATGCCGTGTAGCCGATGACGTCGACACCGTCGCGGTCGTGCCGAGGGTGGACGCCGGCACCGCTGGTCTGCAGGTCGGCCGCCGCGACGCCGTGGTCGAGGGCGGCGGTCCCGAGGGCCTCGGTGCGTCGGGCGGTGTCGGAAAGGGCCTGCGCCACGTCGGAGCCGTCGCAGCGGACCGAGATGTCGAGTCGGACAACATCGGGTTCGGCGCTCGCGGTGCCGACCCCCGTCACTTCCACGTGGTTGCTCACGGGCTCACCCTAGGGGCGTCCCCGCGTCGGCACGCGGCGCGCGAGGGTGTCGGGAGGGCGTGTCGCGTCCGCGAGGCGTGCATGGTGGGATGGATGGCCGCGGCCGGGCCGCGACCACGGACGAGGAGAGACAGATGCGCACCGAGCAGATCGCGAAGTACTGGGACGAGTACGCCGCGGAGTACGACCTGGAGCCCGACCACGGACTGCTCGACTCGGACACCCGGATGGCCTGGAAGGACCTGCTGCGGATGTGGCTTCCCCACCAGGCCAGCGACGTCGCCGACCTCGCGTGCGGCACCGGGACCCTGACCGCCCTCGCCGCGGAGCTGGGGCACCGGGTCCATGGCTTCGACCTGTCCGGCCAGATGGTCGAACGTGCGCGGGCGAAGACCGCACACTTCGGCGCTGCGGTGTGCATCGAGCAGGCTGACGTCAGCAACGCTCCCCTGGCGGACTCCAGCGTGGACGCCGTCCTGGCCCGGCACATCCTCTGGACCCTTCCCGACCCCCAGGCGGCCCTCGCCGGCTGGGCCAGGGCCCTGCGGCCCGGCGGCCGGCTGGTGCTGGTCGAGGGGCGCTGGACCGGGGTGGGTGACGACAGCGTCGACGATCCCGAGGCGATGCCCTGGTCCGGTGGAGTCGCCGCCTCGGACCTGCGCGCCGCGGTGGAACGCGTGGCCGAGAACGTACAGGTCGTGCCGCTCACCGACCCGGTCCTGTGGGGGCGCGAGATCGACGACGAGCGCTACCTCCTGACGGCCACGGTCCCTGCCCGCGGCCGACCCTGACGGGTCCGGCCCCGACCCCCCGGGGCGAGCTGCCCCAGTTTGCACCTTCCGTCCCGAACCGAGAGGGTGCCCGGGTGAGCAGCGCCGACACCCAGACGACCAGCGCTCGGACCTCCCCGAGCGAGAGCGACCCCAGCACCAGCCTCGAGGCCGGCCTCAAGCCGCGCCACGTCACGATGATCTCGATCGCCGGGGTCATCGGCGCCGGGATCTTCGTCGGCTCGGCCAAGGCCATCGCGACGGCCGGGCCCGCGGTGCTCATCTCCTACGCCCTCGCCGGCGCGCTCGTCGTGCTCGTCATGCGGATGCTCGGCGAGATGGCCATCGCCCAGCCCGACACCGGCTCGTTCTCGACCTATGCCGACCGGGCGCTCGGCCGCTGGGCGGGCTTCTCGATCGGCTGGCTCTACTGGTGGTTCTGGGTGATCGTGATCCCCGTCGAGGCCACCGCCGGTGCGCTGATCCTCGGGGACTGGTTCCCCGGTGTGCCGCAGTGGGCCTTCGCGCTCGCCATCACCGGTCTGCTCGTGGCCAGCAACCTGCTCAGCGTGGGCAACTACGGGGAGTTCGAGTTCTGGTTCGCCCTCGTGAAGGTCGTGGCGATCGTGGCCTTCGTGGGCCTGGGCCTCGCGGCGATCCTGGGCCTGCTGCCCGGCTCCGAGGCCTCCGGGGTCGGCCACCTCTGGCAGGACGGCGGGTTCATGCCGAACGGGTTCGGCGCCGTGCTCGCGGCCATGCTCATCACGATGTTCACCTTCATGGGCACCGAGATCGTCACCATCGCCGCGGCGGAGTCGCCGAACCCCGAGTCGGGGATCCGCAAGGCCGTGAACTCCGTGATCTGGCGGATCAGCCTGTTCTACCTCGGCTCGATCTTCATCGTCGTGTCCCTGGTCGCCTGGAACGCCGAGGGCCTGTCTTCGGCGGGGTCCTACCAGTTCACGCTCGAGCAGATGGGGCTGGGCTGGCTGACGACGGCACTCGAGTTCGTCATCCTCACCGCGGTGGCCTCCTGCCTGAACTCCGCGCTGTACACCGCCTCCCGGATGGCGTTCTCCCTGTCCCGCCGCGGTGAGGCCCCGGCCGGCTGGTCCCGCACCACCTCGCGCGGCGTGCCGGCCCAGGCGATCATCGCCTCGTCGGTCGTCGGCTTTCTCGGGGTCATCGGCAACTACCTGCTGCCGGAGAAGATCTTCGGCTACCTCCTGGCGAGCTCCGGGGCCATCGCCCTCTTCGTCTACCTCGTCATCGCGATGTCGCAGCTCCGGATGCGCCGCCAGCTCGACGCCGACGGTCACCGGCCCGAGGTGCGGATGTGGCTCTACCCATGGCTGACCTACCTCACCATCGGGTTCATCTGCGCCGTCCTCGTGCTGATGCTCGTGCAGGAGGGGCACCGTCTCGAGCTCGGCCTCAGCCTGGGCCTGGCCGCGGTCATCGTGGCGATCGGGCTGACTCGCGGCCGTCGAGGCCCGGCCTCCGACGCGGGGCGGCGTGAGCCGGGTGCCCCGCTGGACCAGGCGCAGGCGGAGCGGACCACGCCGCGGACCTAGTCGGTTCCGCCCCCGCGCCATCGGTCGGGGGGAGACAATGCCGGGCATGGGGACTCGGGGGAGCCGGCTGGGCCCGGCGACGACTCGCCCGGCCAGCAGGCCGCCAGCGAGCCGGTGGCGGCGGTGGTCGCCGGTCGTGCTGGTGGTGGTGCTCCTTGCCGCCTGGCCGCTGACGTACCGCTACTCGTCGGTGGGCCTCGACATCGAGACGTCCCGGGCGGAGACCGTCGAGAGCCGGTTCTACCGGGTGCGCTGGCCCGGCGACGGCTCGGTGTGGGTCGGCTGGATCGACGAGCACCGTCCGGCGGCGCGTGGCGCCCGAGGGGGAGTGGACCTCGGCGCGCTGGTCCTCCAGGAGCCTCGGCCGATGCCGCCGCGGTCGACCTGGAACGAGCTGGGTTTCTGGTGGCAGGACGTCGTCGCAGCGCGAGGTGACCAGCCGAGCGCGGCCGCGCCCCAGGCCGACCGGGTGATGCTCGTCGGTGCACCGCACTGGCTCTTCGTCCTGCTGGCGGTGGTGCTGGCCGTCGCTCGGTTCCGGCGGCGGCCGGCGAGCTGAGAGCGACTCCGACGAGGCGGGGACACCCCGCTGGGGGGTGCGATTCGGGCTACTTCTCGGTAGTCGACACAATGGGCGCCATGGCCGCCATCCCCTCAGTCTCGAACTCCATCACCGCCCGGCTCATCCTCCCGGCACGTGCCACCGCCGTCAGCGAGCTCACGGGCGTCATCGAGAAGAGCGGCGGCCTCGTCACCGGCCTCGACGTCACGGCCTCCGGGCACGACCGGCTGCGCATCGACGTCACCGTCGCCGCCCGTGACACGGCCCACGCCGACGAGATCGTCGACGCCATGCGGACCGTGCACGGCGTCGAGCTGGGCAAGGTGTCGGACCGCACGTTCCTGGTGCACCTCGGCGGCAAGCTGAAGATCGAGTCCAAGGTCCCGATCCGCAACCGTGACGACCTCTCCCTGATCTACACGCCTGGCGTGGCCCGCATCTGCACCGCCATCGCCGAGAACCCGGGCGACGCCCGCCGGCTCACCATCAAGCGCAACACCGTGGCCGTGGTGACCGACGGCTCCGCCGTCCTCGGGCTCGGCAACCTCGGGCCACTGGCGGCCCTGCCGGTCATGGAGGGCAAGGCGGCGCTGTTCAAGCGGTTCGCCGACATCGACGCCTTCCCGATCTGCCTCGACACCCAGGACACCGAGGAGATCATCAAGACCGTCAAGGCGATCTCGCCCGTCTTCGCGGGCATCAACCTCGAGGACATCTCCGCGCCCCGCTGCTTCGAGATCGAGGCCCGGCTGCGCGAGGAGCTCGACATCCCGGTGTTCCACGACGACCAGCACGGCACCGCCATCGTGGCGCTCGCCGCGCTGACGAACGCGCTGCGCGTGGTGAAGAAGGACCTGCGCGACGTGCGCATCGTGATGAGCGGTGCGGGGGCAGCCGGCACCGCCATCCTCAAGCTCTTCCTCAAGGCCGGGGCCGCGAACGTCATCGTCGCCGACCACAACGGGATCCTGCACCCCGACCGCGAGGACATCGCCTCGGGCGAGCACCCCTCACTGCTCTGGTCGGCCACCCACACCAACGCCGGGCGCATGAAGGGCACCCTGCGCGAGGCGCTGGTCGGTGCCGATGTCTTCGTGGGTGTCTCCGCCCCACACATCCTGACCGGCGACGACATCGCCACCATGAACGACGACGCCATCGTCTTCGCGATGGCCAACCCCGAGCCCGAGGTCGACCCGATGGCGGCCGCGCAGCACGCCACGGTGGTGGCGACCGGCCGCTCCGACTTCGCCAACCAGATCAACAACGTCCTGGTCTTCCCGGGGGTGTTCCGCGGCCTGCTCGACGCCCACTCCACCTCGGTCGACGAGGACGTCATGCTCGCTGCCGCCGAGGCGCTCGCCGCCGTCGTCCACCCTGACGAGCTGAACCCCGCCTACATCATCCCCAGCGTGTTCCACCCCGACGTGACGAAGGTCGTCGCGGCGGCCGTGCGCGCGGCCGCCGAGAAGCATGCCGCGCAGGGTGCGCCGCGGGCGGACGAGCCCCCGGTGGACGGCGGGCACCCGGACGCGATGCTTCCTGTCGGCGGGGCGTGAGCCGGGTCGACGGCGGCCCGGCGCGGGGACCGCTGCCCGAGAGCCCGGCGCGGCAGCGGACCGCCCACGGGTGGCTGGTCGTCCTTGCCGTGCTCCTCACGGTGCACCTCGTGGCGCTCTACTGGCCGAGGGTGGCCGTCGACGGGCCGGTGACGTGGAGCGACAAGGCCGTCCACGTCGCGGTCTTCGCGCTCCCCGCCGCGGCCGGGCTGCTCGCTGGCCTCCGGCCGGCATACGTGCTCGTGCCGCTGGCCCTGCACGCCCCTCTGAGCGAGATCCTGCAGCACGCCGTCCTGCCCCACCGGTCGGGGGACCCGGCCGACGTGGTGGCGGACCTCGTCGGGGTGGTGCTCGGCGCCACAGTCGGCATGGTCGGGAGGGCCCGCGCGCGCTGGTAGACTGGTCGGGCCCAGATCGGCGGCGCTGGCAGCGCCACGCGGCAAGGAAGCCGCCTGAACCACCCCCAACTCCGACTGGGCCCCACCGGATGACAACTGTTGATCCGGTCCGCCGGGCGCCGAGCGCCTGAGGCTCGTCTTCACCGTCATCCTCGCCAGGTGGCTCGAGACGTGTCTACCTCGAGTCACCTGAAGTGAGTTGAATATCTGTGCCCAAGAACACCTCCTCCGGCGCGCCCAAGAAGGCCCGCTGGTCTGCCTCCAAGAAGGCTGACGCCCAGCGCGGCCCGAAGAAGCCGCACCGCGGGCAGTCCGCCTCCTCCACCTCCTCGTCCAGCAGGACCGGGTATGCCGGCAAGGCACCTCGCGCCGAGCGCTCGCCGCGGTGGTCCGACCGCGACGACCGCGGCCCCCGCCGTGAGTTCTCGCGCGACGACCGCCCGCAGCGGTTCGAGCGTGACGACCGCCCGCGCCGAGTGGACCGTGACGGTCAGGAGAGCCGTCCGGCCCGCACCTGGAACCGTGACGACCGCGGCCCCCGCCGCGACTTCAACCGTGACGACCGTCCGGCCCGTTCGTTCGACCGTGACGACCGCGGCCCCCGCCGTGAGTTCAACCGTGACGACCGCGCGCCCCGTCGTGAGTGGGGCCGTGACGAGCGCCCGCAGCGTCGCGACTTCGACAACCGCGGCCCGCGTCGCGACTTCGGCGACCGCGGTCCCCGTCGCTTCGAGCGCACCGACCGCTTCGACCGCGCCCCCCGCGAGGAGCTCGTCGACCCCGAGTCCGAGCGCATGGAGGCCGACACCTGGGTCAAGGCCACCCGCAAGGAGGTCGACGGCCCCGTGTCGGTGACCGAGGACAACGGCTTCGC
>NZ_DATBMI010000141.1:0-19883 GCF_036554925.1 Pedococcus sp. | reverse complement strand
CCAGCCGGCGTCCACCGTTCGGTGGACGCCGGTTCATCCGGTCGATGCTGCTCGCGCGCGGGCGGCGGCTGGGAGCCTTGGGACATGAGCTCACCGATCGAGGTCACGGGCCTCACGAAGGAGTACGCCGGCCGCCCGGCGGTCGACGGCGTCGACCTGCGGATCGAGCGGGGCGAGGTCTTCGCCCTCCTCGGGCCCAACGGCGCCGGCAAGACCACCTCGGTCGAGATCCTCGAGGGCTTCCGCCGCCGCGACCGCGGAGACGTGCGGGTGCTGGGGGAGGACCCGCAGACCGCCGGCCTCGAGTGGCGCCAGCGCCTGGGCATCGTGCTGCAGAGCTCGCAGGGGCTCGACCTGCTCACCGTGCGCGAGATCGTCGCGAGCACCGCCAAGGTCTACCGTGACGCGCGCGACGTCGACGAGGTCATCGAGGCGGTGGGCCTGACCGAGAAGCGCGACACGCGCACCGCCCAGCTCTCCGGCGGGCAGCGGCGCCGCCTCGACGTCGCGCTCGGCATCGTCGGCCGGCCCGAGCTGCTGTTCCTCGACGAGCCGACCACCGGCTTCGACCCCCGCGCCCGCCGCGCCTTCTGGGAGCTCATCGCCTCGCTCGCCCAGGACCACGGCACCACCATCCTGCTGACGACGCACTACCTCGACGAGGCCGAGCACCTCGCCGACCGGGTCGGCATCATCGCCGGCGGCCGGATGCTCACGGTCGACACCCCCGCCCGGCTCGGCGGCCGGGCCCAGCAGGAGGCCACCGTGAGCTGGCTCGAGGACGGCCGGACCCGCTCGGTGCGCACCGCCCGGCCCACCGCCGAGGTGGCCGCGCTCGCGACGCGCCTCGGCGGGGAGGTGCCCGAGCTGGTGGTCTCCCGGCCCACGCTGGAGGAGACCTACCTGCGCCTCATCGCCCCGTTCACCGACGAGCTCGCGCACCTCGACGGCCAGCCCCACGTCGAGCCCGCCGAGGCGCACGCCGCCACTCCCGCCCACCACCACCCCGAGGGAGCCCTCCGATGAGCCTGGCCGTGATCGCCGCGGACCGCACGGTCCTCGAGCTGAAGATGTACTTCCGGGAGAAGGAGGCGGTGATCTTCTCCTTCCTCTTCCCGGTGATGATGCTCTCGCTGTTCTCCACCGTCTTCGGTGACAGCTTCGCGGAGGGCGGCAGCCCGATCAGCGCGGGGCAGTTCTTCCTCCCCGGCATGGTCGCCGGTGGCGTCATGCTCACCAGCTTCCAGACGCTCGCGCTCAGCGTCGCCATGGAGCGCGACGACGGGACGCTCAAGCGGCTGCGCAGCACCCCGATGCCCCCGGCCGGCTACTTCCTCGGCAAGGTCGGCCTCGTCGCGGCCACCTCGCTCAGCCAGTTCGCCCTGCTGCTGGCGGTGGCCGCACTGGTCTTCGGGGTCGAGCTGCCGACGTCGGCCTCGGCGTGGCTGACCTTCGCGTGGGTCTTCGTGCTCGGCGTCTCCTCCGGCACCGTGCTGGGGACCGCCTACTCCTCGCTCGCCACCGCCCGGTCGGCCGGGGCCCTGGTGATCGGCCCGGTGATCGTCCTGCAGTTCATCTCCGGGGTCTACTTCGCCTACGGCGACATCCCGCCCTGGCTGCAGCAGGTGGCGGCGGTCTTCCCCCTCAAGTGGGTGGCCCAGGGCATGCGCTCGGTCTTCTACCCCGCCGGCATGGAGGGCGCCGAGGTCGCCGGGTCGTGGGAGCACGGGCTGACCGCGGTCGTCCTGACCGCCTGGCTGCTCGTCGGCGCGGTGGTCTGCGCCCGCACCTTCTCGTGGTTCAAGCGCGGCACGACATGATGGACCCGTGGGCGCCGTGACCGACCGCGACTGCGACCCGTCGCCGCAGAGCTCCTCGGGCCAGCTCGACGAGATGTGGCGCCGCCAGCTCGTCTGGTGGCACACGCTCTTCGGCGCGCTCCTCGGGGTGAGCGCGGCCCTGATGCTCGTGACCCGGGGACCGCACCTCTGGCTCCAGCTGGCCTGCCTGGCCGGCATGGCGGTGGCGTATGCCGTGTGGGGCCGGCGCGGGTTCGGTGCCATGGACGTGCGAGCGGGCCTGCTGTACCTCACGGTGGCATGGGCGCTGTTCCTCGTGCTGCTGTTCCTGGACGCCGATGGTGACCCGTGGATCCTCACCTTCGCCCTCTTCCCGCAGACCTGGGCGATCCTCGAGCGACGTCGGGCGGTGCCGTTCGTCATCGTCGCCGTGGTCGCGTTCGCCGTCGTCCGCATCTGGCAGACCTCCGTCACGGGGGAGTCCGTGGCCGGCATCCTCATCAGCTCGGTCATCATGCTGGCGCTGTCACTGGTGCTCGGGCTCTTCATCGACCGGATCGTCCGCGAGGCCGACAGCCGGGCCCGGGTCATCGACGAGCTGCGCAAGACCCAGGCCCAGCTCGCGGCGGCGGAACGGGAGCGAGGGGTGCTGACCGAGCGCGAGCGGCTCTCCCGTGAGATCCACGACACCCTCGCCCAGGGCTTCACCTCGGTGGTGGCCCTGGCCCGGGCCACCGAGGCGGCGCTGACCCGAGGCGACCTGCAGACAGCCTCGGAGCGGCTCGCGCTCATCGAGGCGACCGCGGCGGCGAACCTCTCCGAGGCCCGACTCATCGTCGCCGAGCTCACGCCGGGGCACCTGCAGTCCCGCACGCTGTCGGAGGCCCTGCAGCGCCTCGTCGACGCCGTCGCCGCCGAGAGCGGCATGACCGGGCGGCTGCACGTGGTGGGCGACCCGGTCGCGCTCGCGGCCAACTCCGAGGTGGTGCTGCTCCGCACCGCTCAGGAGGCACTCGCCAACGTGCGGAGGCACTCGGGCGCGTCCTCGTTCACGGTGACCCTGACGTATTCCGCCGAGGGCGGCGCCGTTCTCGAGGTCAGCGACGACGGTGCCGGGTTCGACCCGCAGGCCTCCCACCGTGGCTACGGGCTGGACGGCGCGACGGCCCGGGCGGCCGAGGTCGAGGGACGGTTCGAGGTGGTGAGCACCGCAGGTGAGGGCACGACGGTGCGGGTGGAGGTGCCGGCATGACGCTGCGGCTGCTCGTCGTCGACGACCACCCAGTGGTGCGCCACGGGCTGGTGGCCATGCTCTCGGAGCAGGACGACCTCGAGGTCGTCGCGGAGGCCTCGGACGGGGCGCAGGCCGTCGTGCTGGCGGCCGAGCACCGCCCTGACGTCGTGCTCATGGACCTGCGCATGCCCGGGATGGACGGCGCGGAGGCGACGGCGCAGCTGCGCTCGGCGCCGCAGGCCCCGGCCGTGCTCGTGCTGACGACCTACGACACCGATGCCGACATCGTGCGGGCGGTGGAGGCGGGAGCGACCGGGTACCTGCTCAAGGACGCCCCGGTCCCCACCCTGGTCGACGCGATCCGCAGGGCGGCGGCCGGGGAGACCGTGCTGGCGCCGCCGGTCGTGGCGCGCCTGGCGAGCCGGCTGCGGCAGGCCCCCGCCACGCCCGTGCTGACCTCCCGGGAGCTCGAGGTCCTCGGGTGCGTCGCGCGCGGCCTGTCGAACGCCGAGATCGGCCGGGAGCTGTTCATCGGCGAGGCGACCGTGAAGACCCACCTGCTCAGGGCCTTCGAGAAACTCCAGGTGACCGACCGCACGGCGGCGGTCACCGCGGCATACCGCCTGGGGCTGCTGGACCTCTCGGGCTGATCAGCTGCGGTGCTCGATGATGTCCTCGAGCACCTCCTCGGCCTCCTCGATGGCCGTGCGCCCGGCGCTCCTGGCGCGCAGGAACTCGACGACCATGGGGACGACCGAGACGAAGACGATGGCGAGGATGGCGAGCTCGAGGTGCTCCTTGAGCACCGGGAAGGCCTGACCGAGGAAGTAGCCGACCAGGGTGACGCCGGTGGCCCACAGCAGCGCCCCGACACCGCTCCACATGAAGAAGTGGCGACGGTCCATCCGGCTCACGCCTGCGACGACGGTGATGAAGGTCCGCACGATGGGCACGAAACGGCCCAGGATGAGGGCCTTGGCACCGTGCTTCTCGAAGAACGCGTGGGTGTCGTCGAAGTAGTGCTTCTTGAGGAACCGCCCCTCGCGCTCGTAGAGCGGAGCACCGATCGCCCGGCCGATCTCGTAGCCGGCGACGTTGCCGAGGAAGGCCGCCGCGGTGAGGATCGCGCAGGCGAGCACGATGTTGACCTGGATTGAGCCCTCCGCGATGAACAGGCCGACCGCGAAAAGCAGGGAGTCGCCCGGCAGGATCGGGAAGAGCAGCCCGCACTCGACGAACACGATCGCCGCGCTCACCCAGAAGAACTGCCCGCCGAAGCGCTCGAGCAGCCACTGGGGGTCCATCCAGTCGGGTCCAAGGGAAGGCATCACGCCGGACAGGGTATGCCGCCGGCACGCCTGCGCCCGAATCCACGCCGTGTCGCGGTGCGGGCTGCGTGGTTCTCGTCGTGGCGCCGCTACTGGCCGGTGCGCCCGTCGATGCGCTCGCGGAGCAGGTCGGCGTGCCCACAGTGCCGGGCGTACTCCTCGATCATGTGCACCAGGACGTCGCGGACGCTGACGGTGTCCCCGTGGTGGTTGACCTCCAGCGCCATGTCGGGGTTGTCGCGCACCCACTGCTCGGCGAACGCCACCTCCTCCCGCCAGGCAGCCCAGGCCGCGTCGACCGCGGACTGCTCCGCGACGGCGTCGTCCCAGTCGGCGTCCGAGCCGCGGGGACCCCACAACCGCGGCGCGTCCTCCTGGGACAGCACGCGGCGGAACCAGGACCGCTCCACCTCCGCCAGGTGCCGCACCATGCCCAGCAGGGACATGGTCGAGGGCGGGACCGACCGCGTCGCCAGCTGCTCCGGTGTCAGCCCGTCGCACTTGAGCTCGAGGGTGAGGCGGTAGTGGCGGAGGTAGTCGACGTAGGTGCCGCGCTCGTCCTTCGGGACGTTCTCGTCGGGCCGGCGCGGGTCGTCCTCGGGGTCGACCCACCTGTCGGGGCGCTGTCGTGTCGTCTCGGGCATGCCTGCCATCGTGGTGGGCGTGACGGACGAGGACAACCGGGTGGGCGTCGGCCCGTGGCAGGGCCCGTGGCCGGAGGGTGCCCACTACGACCCGGACCTGCTGCGCAACGGTGACAGCCGCAACGTCGTCGACCGCTACCGGTACTGGGCGCTCGAGGCGATCGTCGCCGACCTCGACACCCACCGCCACGACTTCCACGTCGCGGTGGAGAACTGGGGCCACGACTTCAACATCGGGTCGGTGATCCGCACCGCGAACGCCTTCAACGCCACGGCCTTCCACATCGTCGGCAGGCGGCGGTGGAACCGTCGCGGCGCCATGGTCACCGACCGCTACCAGCACGAGCACCACCATCCCGACGTGGCGGACCTGGTCGCCTGGGCGGCCGCCGCGGGAGCCGACGGTCGCGGCATGCCGCTCATCGGCATCGACAACCTGCCCGGCTCGGTGCCGCTGGAGACGTACGACCTGCCGCGCGAGTGCGTGCTCGTCTTCGGTCAGGAGGGGCCCGGACTGTCCGAGCCGATGCGCGACGCCTGTGCCGCCGTGCTGCACATCGAGCAGTTCGGCTCCACCCGCTCCATCAACGCCGGTGCGGCAGCCGCGATCGCGATGCACGCCTGGGTCCGGCAGCACGTCTTCGGGCAGCGCCCCGCTCCGCCCGGAGGCTGAACGCTGGCACCGCGACCGTGTGCCCGCTTGGATGGCGGCGTGACCCCCGACGAGCTGCTCGACGCCTTCCACCAGCAGATCCGCCTGCGCGACCGCGACGCCGAGGAGGGCAACGTCGTCGAGCGCGACGGCCTGGTGCACCGCAACTACCCGGCCGACCCCACGACGCCCGGCGCGATGATCGAGACCCCGGAGGGTCTCGGCGCCGACCCGGATGCCGTGATCGCCCGTCAGCGCGACTTCTTCCTTGAGCGGAAGCAGCGCGTGGAGTGGAAGACGTACGGGTACGACGACCCGGCCGACCTGGGGGAGCGGCTCGCGGCAGCGGGTTTCGTGCCGGAGGAGCTGGAGGCACTCATCCTCGGTGACGCCGAGGTGGTCGCCGTCGACGTCGACCTGCCGGCGGGCGTCACCGTGCGCGCGGTCGAGTCGGGTCCCCGCCTCGAGCGGGACCTCGAGCGCATCGCCGACCTGCACGACCTGGTCTGGCCGGGCACCCGCTGGATCACGCTGCGGTTCGGTGACGAGATGCGCGCGCGGCCCGACCTCGTGAAGGGCTGTCTGGTCGAGGAGTCGCCCGGCGGCCCGGTCCTGTGCGCCTCCTGGCTGCGGCTGGTCGAGGGCAGCGGCTTCGGCGGCCTGTGGGGCGGCGCGACGCACCCGGAGTGGCGCCGCCGCGGTCTGTACCGGGCGACCGTCTCGCACCGGGCGAGGCTGGCCCTCGACGCGGGGTACTCCTACCTGCGCGTGGACGCCTCGCCGCACTCGAGGCCGATCCTCGAGCGCGCCGGGCTGCACCAGGTGTCGACCACGACGCCCTACGTCTACGACCCGGTGGGCCCGGGCACCACGTGACCTGACCTGACCCTCACTGGCCCTCACTGGCCCTCACAGGCCCTCACAGGGCCCTGGCATGACGCTGACCGGCCGCCCGGCCCGGGTCGGTCGCGGGAGGCCGCGGGATGAGAAGGGCCTGCGCACGCGGGTCGGGGTCGTGGAAAGATCGGCACCGACGCAGCGCCGACGCACCTGCCGACCTCAAAGGAGAGAGAGCCATGCCCATTGCCACCCCCGAGGTGTATGCCGACATGATCGACCGCGCGAAGAAGGGCTCCTTCGCGTACCCGGCGATCAACGTCACCTCCAGCCAGACCCTCAACGCGGCGATCCGCGGCTTCGCTGAGGCCGGTAGCGACGGCATCATCCAGGTCTCCACCGGCGGCGCCGACTACCTCAGCGGTCCCACCGTCAAGGACATGGTCACCGGCTCGATCGCGTTCGCCGCCTTCGCGCACGAGGTCGCCAGGAACTACGACGTCAACATCGCCCTGCACACCGACCACTGCCCCAAGGACAAGCTCGACGGCTTCGTCCGGCCGCTGCTCGCGGCCTCGACCGAGCGCGTGAAGTCCGTTGGCACGCCGTGGTTCCAGTCGCACATGTGGGACGGATCGGCCGTGCCGCTCGACGAGAACCTCCAGATCGCCCGCGAGCTCCTCGACGCCTGCAAGGCCGCGAACGTGATCCTCGAGATCGAGGTCGGCGTCGTCGGCGGTGAGGAGGACGGCGTTGTCGGCGCGATCGACGAGAAGCTCTACTCCACGCCCGAGGACGCCATCGCCACCGTCGAGGCGCTCGGGCTCGGTGAGAACGGCCGCTACATGACGGCCCTGACCTTCGGAAACGTGCACGGCGTCTACAAGCCCGGCAACGTCAAGCTCCGGCCCGAGATCCTCAAGCTCGCCCAGGAGGCGGTCGTGAAGGCCAAGGGCCTCGGCGAGGGCGAGCGCCCGTTCGACCTGGTCTTCCACGGCGGTTCCGGCTCGACGGCGGAGGAGATCGGCGCGGCCGTCGACTTCGGCGTCGTGAAGATGAACATCGACACCGACACGCAGTACGCCTTCACCCGCCCGGTCGCCGACTACATGTTCAAGCACTACGACGGCGTCCTGAAGGTCGACGGCGAGGTCGGCAACAAGAAGCAGTACGACCCCCGCGCCTGGGGCAAGGAGGCCGAGTCGGCGATGGCCCGGCGCGTCGTCGAGGCCTGCGAGAACCTCCGCAGCGCCGGCACGTCCGGGAAGTAGGTCCGGCGCCAGTGACCTCGGAGAACCTGCTCGGCATCCCGCCCACCCACCTGCCGGTGGACCCGGCCGCCACCCGACTGGAACAGGGCGTTGCCGCGGACCAGGTGGCCGCGGCATACCCGACGTCGTCGTTGGCCTGGGCCACCCTCGCGGAGGACGCGCTCGAGGACGGCCGGACGATCGAGGGCTACGCCTATGCCCGTACCGGCTACCACCGCGGCCTGGACGCCCTGCGCCGCTCGGGCTGGCGCGGCCAGGGCCCGGTGCCGTGGTCGCACGAGCCCAACCGCGGCTTCCTGCGCGCCCTCGCCGCGCTGGCCCGGGCGGCCGGCGAGATCGGCGAGACCGAGGAGGAGCAGCGCTGCCGGCAGTTCCTGCGGGACTCCTCCACGGAGGCGGCAGCAGCCCTCGGGATGTAGCGGCGTGGCGCCCGGCCGGCCGCTCGGCATGGCGCGCCGCGCCGGACAGGAGTGAAGCCGGGGAACGGGACCTGTGATGATCCCGTCCCCCGGCTTCGCCCCCTGCGTGGAGCGAGCGCCGGAGCGCCACTCGTGTCGCCGCGCGATCGTCCCCTGCCGACATCCGCTGCGACGGACACCATCATGCATGGCAGGACCGACAAATGCTGTCCAGAAGCGGCCAATGGCCATAACATGTCAGAACGTGTTCTCGGATCGGGGGAGATCGGGATGGGTGACGACGAGGCACGGTCGATGCTGGACGACCCGCTCGAGACGCTGCAGCGCGTGCTGGAACGCGAGGTCGAGCGGGCCGACCGCCGCAAGCTCGAGCTGGCCGAGATCGGCACCGCGCTGCTGCAGCTGGCCCGGCAGAGCGAGCGCTCGGCCGGCGCGGGAGGACTTCCCGCCTGGGAGCCCGTTGCGGCCGACCTCGCACCGGCGCTGATCCAGCGGCTGATCGAGAGCACCACCGGCCCGCTGCGCCACTGCGTGGTGAGCCTGGATGCCGGCCCTGGGCTCGACCCGGCGATCATCGAGCAGGCGCGGTCGCGGATCGCCGCGGGCATGGTGCAGCGTGCGATCTACCCCATGAGCGCCTATGACGACCTGGGCAGCCGGCCGTGGATCGAGGCCTGGGCCAAGGCCGGGGAGGTCCAGCGGATCTGGGTCGACCCGCCCACCGACTTCGCCGTCTTCGGCGAGGCAGCGGTCATGGCGGTCGCGGACTGGGGCGACGCGAGCTCGAACTACGTCCTGATCCAGGAGCCCATGCTGGTGCAGGCCTTCATCCACCTGTTCGAGCGGATCTTCGACCATGCGTTGCCGGTGCCCGCCGGGGGTGACGACGTCGACGCCGACCTCGAGCTGCTGCGCCTGCTCAGTGCCGGGTTGAAGGACGAGGCGATCGGTCGCTACCTCGGCTGCAGCCTGCGCACCGTGCGTCGCCGGATCGCCGCCCTGATGGTGCGCTACGGCGTCGAGACGCGGTTCCAGCTCGGTGCCGCAGCCGGGACGCGCGGCCTCGTGAGCTCCTCCCGCGGGGTGCGCTGACGCCGCTGCTGGCTTGGGGGCCCCGAGCCGGACCGGTAGCCTTCCTAGGCACGGGCCCCCGTGCACACGCACGACTGGGGCCCGCGCTGTGACCGCAGACGACGCAAGACGACACACAGGAGAAGGTGCACCGTATGCCGGCGATCGTGCTGGTCGGCGCCCAGTGGGGCGACGAGGGCAAGGGCAAGGCGACCGACCTGATGGGCAGCGACGTCGACTACGTCGTGAAGTTCAACGGGGGCAACAACGCCGGCCACACCATCGTCATCGAGAAGGACGGCCAGCGCGAGAAGTACGCGCTCCACCTCCTGCCCTCCGGCATCCTGACGCCGACGTGCATCCCGGTCATCGGGAACGGCGTCGTCATCGACCTCGCCGTGCTGTTCGAGGAGATCGACGGCCTCGAGGCCCGTGGCGTCGACACCTCGCGGCTGCTCGTCAGCGCCAGCGCGCACATCATCGCCCCCTACAACCGGGTGCTCGACAAGGTCACCGAGCGCTTCCTCGGCTCCCGGAAGATCGGGACCACCGGCCGCGGCATCGGGCCGACGTACGCCGACAAGATGTCCCGGACCGGCATCCGCGTCCAGGACCTCTTCGACGAGAAGATCCTGCGGCAGAAGGTCGAGGCGGCGCTCGAGTTCAAGAACCAGGTGCTGGCCAAGATCTACAACCGCCGTGCCGTGGAGGTCGACGAGGTGCTCGAGGAGCTGCTCGGGTACGCCGAGCGGCTCAGGCCCATGGTCGCTGACACCTCCCTCGTCCTCGAGCGCGCTCTCGACGAGGGCAGGAACGTGCTCCTCGAGGCCGGGCAGGCGACGCTGCTCGACGTCGACCACGGCACCTACCCGTTCGTGACGTCGTCCAACGCCACCGCCGGCGGCGCCTGCACCGGCTCCGGCATCCCCCCGACCCGGGTCGAGCGCGTCATCGCGATCCTCAAGGCGTACTCCACCCGCGTGGGCGAGGGTCCGTTCCCGACCGAGCTGCACGACGACCATGGCGAGTTCCTGCGCAAGACCGGTGCGGAGTACGGCACGACCACCGGCCGGCCACGCCGCTGCGGCTGGGTCGACACCGTCGTCGGCCGCTACGCGACCCGCATCAACGGTGTCACCGACTTCGTCATCACCAAGCTCGACGTCCTCACCGGCCTGGAGAAGATCCCGGTCTGCGTCGCCTACGACGTCGACGGCGTCCGGCACGACGACATGCCCGTCAACCAGACGGACTTCCACCACGCCACGCCGATCTACGAGGAGCTCGACGGGTGGTGGGAGGACATCTCGGGCTGCCGGAAGTTCGAGGAGCTGCCGGCCGCCGCGCAGGCCTACGTCCTGCGGCTCGAGGAGCTCATCGGCGCCCGGGTGTCGGCGGTCGGCGTCGGCCCCGGCCGCGACGAGATCATCAGCCGCCACTCCCTGCTCGGCGGCTGAGCACGTGCGGCCGCGGCTCGCGCCGGGAACGCCGGTCCGCGGCCGCTACACCAAGTGGGGCGGCCGACGTCACCACGGCGCCGAGCTGGTCTACCTCGGTGCGGACGAGCACGGCGACTGGCTCGGGGACCCCGTCGGCAACGCCTGGTCCGGCGGTCCCGCGTCGTTCACGAGCGTCACCGACAACGTCCTCGTCGTCCCTCGCGACCGCGCACACACGGCGATGTTCTACGAGCCGCACCCGGAGCAGGAGTTCGAGCTCTACGTCGACATCACGACGGTGCCGCGCTGGGAGGGCAACGTCGCGACGGCCGTCGACCTCGACCTCGACGTCATCCGCCTGTTCGACGGGTCGTGGTTCGTCGACGACGAGGAGGAGTTCGCCGAGCACCGGGTCGCTCTCGGCTACCCCGCGGAGGTCGTCCTCGCCGCCGAGAGCGAGTGCGCCCGAGTGGTGGACGAGATCCGTTCCGGCGCAGCACACTTCGCGATGTCGACGGCAGAGCCGTGGCGTGCGCTCCTCAGGTCGCTGCCCTGCTGACGCGATGCGTGCTCAGCAGCTCTCGAGCACGCTGACGTAGTTGGCGACGGCGAGGCCACCCATGTTGTGCACCGCCGCCCGCCGGGCCCCCGGCAGCTGCATCTCACCCGCGGTGCCGGAGAGCTGCATCGCAGCCAGCACGTGCTGCGAGACGCCGGTCGCGCCGACCGGGTGGCCCTTCGCCTTCAGCCCGCCGGAGAGGTTCACCGGGAGCCGGCCCCCGCGCTGCACCCAGCCCTCCTCGACCGCCCGGCGGCCCTCGCCGCGGGACGTGAGCCCCATGACCTCGTAGAGCACCAGCTCGGCGATGGTGAAGCAGTCGTGCACCTCCGCGAGGTCGAGGTCGTCGAGCCCGGCCCCGGCCATCGCCAGGGCGCGCTGCCACGCGGCCACGCTGCCGGCGAACTCGAGCGGGTCGCGCTTCGCTGCCGGCAGGAAGTCGTTGGCGTGCCCGAAGCCGGCCAGCCGCACCGGGGCCGCTGCGGCACCGGGGGTGGGGGCGGTGGAGAGCACGACGGCGGCCGCGCCGTCCGAGACGGGGGAGCAGTCGGTGCGGCGCAGAGGCTCCGCCACGACGGGGTTCCGGTCCGAGACGGTCTGGCAGAACTCCTCGCCGAGGTCCTTGCGGAGCTGGGCGTAGGGGTTGAGGACGCCGTTGCGGTGGTTCTTGGCGGCGATGAGGCCGAGGGTGTCCGACACGGCCCCGTGGCGCTTCTCGTAGTGCTTCGCCACCTCGGCGAAGATGCCGGCGAAGCCGGTGCGGGAGGCGGTGCCGGCGAGCTCGTAGTCCGCGCCGACCAGGGCCGCGCCGACGACGTCGGGGGTGGCGTGCGTCATCTTCTCCGCGCCGATCACGAGCACCGTCCGGGCTGTGCCGGCGAGCAGCGCCTTGACGCCCTGCTGGAAGGCGGCCGAGCCGGAGGCGCAGGCGTTCTCGACGCGGGTCGCGGGCCGGCCGGCGAGGTCGTCGGAGACCTGCAGGGCCAGCGAGGACGCAAAGCCGAGGGGGACCATCCCCGAGTTGAACTGACCGAGGTAGATCTCGTCGACCTGACCCGGCTCGATGCCGGCGCCCTCGATCGCCTCCCTCGCCACCGAGACCACCAGCGACTCCAGCGTCTCGTCGACGAGCTTCCCGAACGGCGAGTGGCCCCAACCGGTCAGCAGCACGTCCGTGCCGAAGGTCTCCCGTACTCCCATGTCCCGCACCTCTCGCTCGCCGCATCGCCAGCTGTCGTGGGCTGTCGTCGGCTACCGAGGCTAGCCGCGGGGCAGGCGGCCGCCATGGGCCCCACGCACGCCGATCGGCCGGCGATGTGTCCCCGGCGCACACGGCATACCTGGCTGTGGCCGTGGTTGGGTGGCCGCGTGCACCCAGACCTCCGCGAGCACGACCACAGCACCTGGTCCCTGCCAGGGACCCTCGAGGCGCAGGCGGGGGTGCGCGGCGACCAGACCTTCCTCACCGTCGTCGGTGAGGGGTCGCTGACGTATGCCGCTGCGGCGCGGGAGGCGCGCCAGGTCGCCACCCACCTCTCCGCCCGTGGGGTCCGGCCCGGCGACGCGGTCGCCGTGCTGCTGCCGAACGGCCTCGACTTCGTCCGGCTCTGGCTGGGCATCGGCCGGCTGGGCGCCGTCATCGTGCCGGTCAACACGGCGCTGACCGGCGACTTCCTGGCCCACCAGCTCCGCGACAGCGGCGCCCGGGCCGTCGTGGCCGCGGGCAGCCCGGCCGAGGCCGTCGCCGAGGTGGCCGACGACGTGCCGGGGATGGCCACGGTGGGCCTCGACGGCTGGGAGCAGGCGCCCGAGCACGACGGGCCGCTGCCGACCCCGCGTGACACCGCGTGCGTCATGTACACGTCCGGGACGACCGGGCCGTCGAAGGGCGTGCTCATGCCGCACGCCCACTGCTTCCTGTTCGGCCTCGGCAGCATCGAGGGGCTGGGCCTGTCCGAGACCGACCGGTACTACGTGACGATGCCGCTCTTCCACGCCAACGGCCTGTTCATGCAGCTCGGTGCCACGCTCATCGCCGGGGCCTCGGCCGTGCTGCGCGGCCGGTTCAGCGCCAGCGCCTGGCTCGCGGACGTGCGCGAGCACCGCTGCACCGTGACCAACCTGCTCGGTGCCATGACGCAGTTCGTCATCGCCCAGCCGGAGACCCCGCGCGACCGCGACCACTCGCTGCGTGTCGTCTGCCCGGTGCCCAACCCACCGGCGCACGAGCGTGCCTGGCGTGAGCGCTTCGGCGTCCGGGAGGTGGTCTCGGCCTACGGCATGACCGAGGTCAACATCCCGCTCTACGGCAGGCTCGGGGTGTCGCGCCCGGGGACCGCCGGGCTCGTCCTGGACCGGTGGTTCGAGGTGGAGGTGCGCGACCCCGACACCGACGAGCTCCTTCCGCGGGGCGCGGTCGGCGAGATCATGGTGCGCCCGCGGGTGCCGTTCGGGTTCATGGCGGGCTACGTCGGCCTCCCGGAGAAGACGGTGGAGGCGTGGCGATCGTTCTGGTTCCACACCGGCGACTCCGGGGTGATGGACGAGGACGGCTGGGTCACCTTCGTCGACCGCACCAAGGACTGCATCCGCCGGCGCGGGGAGAACATCTCCTCCTTCGAGGTGGAGAGTGCCGTCGCCCGGCTGCCAGGCGTCGCCGAGGTGGCCGCGTATGCCGTGCCCGCGGGAGAGGAGGGCACGGAGGACGAGGTCATGCTGTCCGTCGTCGTGCAGCCCGGCAGCGGCCTCGACGCCGCGGGAGTCGCGGCACACGCCGACAGCGTGCTGCCCCGCTTCGCCCAGCCGAGGTACATCGAGCTCGTCGACGCGCTGCCCAAGACACCGACCGCCAAGGTGCGCAAGCAGGAGCTGCGCAGCCGCGGTGTGACCGGGTCCACGTGGGACCGCGTGGTCGGTCCTACGCCGCGGCCGAGCCCGTCTTGATGACGCACATGCGGTGCGCGGCCCGGGTCAGCGCGACGTAGAGCACGCGGACGCCGCCGGGGGACTCCGCGGTGATCTCGTCCGGGTCCACGATCACCGTGGCGTCGTACTCGAGGCCCTTGGTGGACATGGGGTCGATGACCTGGACCCGCCCGGCCCCCAGGCCGGCGAGGGGGGCCAGGCGTGCGGCATGGGCAGCCGGCGTGACGACCGCGATCGAGCCCTCGACCTCGTCGAGCAGGCGCTCCGTGGCCTCCCGGGCCGTCTCCAGCAGGCTGTCGGGTGCGGCACTCAGCTCGACCGGGTCGACGCCGGTCTCCCGCACCGCCTGCGGGATGTCGGCGTCCGGCACGGCGGCTCGCACGACCGTCGCGGCGTAGTCGAAGATCTCGCGCGCGTTGCGGTAGTTCGTGTCCATGTGGAACAGCCGCCGCTCCTGGGACCCGAACGCCTCGCCACGGGCCAGGGCAGCCTCACGGGCGTCCGGCCAGGAGGCCTGGGCGGCGTCCCCGACCACGGTCCACGAGGAGTAGCGGCCGCGTCGGCCCAGCATCCGCCACTGCATGGGGGAGAGGTCCTGGGCCTCGTCGACCAGGACGTGGGCGTACTCCTGCGGGCCCCCGACCTGGCCGTGCAGCAGCCGCTCGCGCGGGTCGACGGGTGCGGTGCGGCGCTCTGCGGCCGACGCCGGACCGGCGGCCTGGCGGCTGGCGCGGACCTCGGTGACGCCGTACTGGCTGAGGTCCTCGAGCTCCTCGATCTCGTAGAAGCCGCGCTCCTCGGGCGCCTCCTCCTGCACCGTGCCGAGGCGCCCCACGAGGTCGTCGATGAGGGCCACGTCGGCCACCGACCACTCGCCGGTCTCGACCGCCGCCATGAGCGAGGACGCCAGCAGCGCCGCCTCTCCGGGCGCCAGCACGCCCTGGCCGTAGTGGCGGACGCGCTCCTCGTCGGTCATCCACAGCAGGACGTC
Source organism: Pedococcus sp. (assembly GCF_036554925.1). NCBI lineage: Bacteria > Bacillati > Actinomycetota > Actinomycetes > Micrococcales > Intrasporangiaceae > Pedococcus > Pedococcus sp. The sequence continues at coordinate 4,714 of NZ_DATBMI010000141.1, read as the reverse complement.
GCGGGGGTCGATCTGCGGCCACCACTCGCGCAGGAAGGCCTCGACCTCGAGGTGGTCCTCGAACTGCTCGATGAAGTCGGCGCGCTCGCCCTCGCGATGGGTCGCCCAGGCAGCCTCGGCCAGGGCGGCGGCGACGGCCTGGCGGGCGAGGTTGCGCTGGTGGTTGCGCAGCACCTGCGCCCGGATCCGGTCCAGGACCGGGGCGTCGAGCCGGATGGCGCGACCCGCCACGAACGCGCGGAACTGGTTCGGGGCGCCGGGCACGCGGTCCCGGGCGGCCCGCGCGAGCACGCGGCGGATGCGCAGGGAGCCCTTGAGGGCGGCGGCCGCCGGCGGGTCGAGGCGCACCGCGGTGGTGCCGTCGACGACGTCGCCGAGCGAGCGCATGGTCACCGACTCCTCGCCCAGCGAGGGCAGCACCCGCTCGATGTAGGCCGTGTAGGCGGCGGAGGGACCGACGACGAGGATGCCGCCGGACTCGAAGCGGCGGCGGTCGGAGTACAGCAGATAGGCCGCCCGGTGCAGGGCGACCACGGTCTTGCCGGTGCCCGGACCGCCGGTGATCTCGGTGACGCCCCTGGCCTGCGCCCGGATCGCCTCGTCCTGGTGCCGCTGGATGGTGGCGACGATGTCGCGCATCTGCGTCCCGCGGCTGCGGGTCAGTGCGGCGAGCAGGGCGCCGTCGCCGACCACCACGAGGTCGTCCGGCGCCTCGGGCACCATCAGGTCGTCCTCGACGCCGATGACGTCGGACCCCTTGCAGCGCAGGACCCTCCGGCGGATGACACCCATCGGCTCGACCGGCGTGGCGCGGTAGAACGCGGCGGCGGCCGGCGCCCGCCAGTCGATGACCAGTGGCTCGTAGTCGTCGTCGCGCACGCCGAGCCGGCCGATGTAGCGGATCTCCCGGTCGCTGGGGCGCGCGTCCCCGCCCGCGTGGTCGAGGTCGAGCCGCCCGAAGACCAAGCCCTCGAACTGGCTCTCCAGGGTGGTGCGCCGACGGGCCGCGTTGAAGACGAGGGCATCGCGCTCGAACAGCCCGGTCAGCTCCTCGTCACGGACATCGCCAGTGCGGTCGGTGCGCCCCCGGGCGAGCCCGTCCGCCTCGACGAGACCCGCGCGGACGGCTGCCTTCGCCAGCTCGGCGTAGACACGGTCGACGTGGGCCTGCTCGATGGCGATCTCCCTCGCCACCTCTGCAGTCATCCCCTCTGCATGGGCGTGGTCCGGACCGGTCACTCGTCTCTCGCTCTTCGGCTCGTGGTGCGAGCGCACGAGTCTAGCCTCGTCCGGGGGCGAACCCGTGCAGGGGCACGTGCTGAGGGTGCCGTGCGCCGTGCGGGGGTCAGATGAGCCCGCGCCGAGCGGCCTGGACCCCCGCCTGGAACCGGGTGCCCGCCCCGAGCTGGTCCATCAGGGCCCGGACCCGGCGCTCGACCGTGCGCTGGGAGACGCCCGTCTGGCGTGCGATGGTCGCGTCGGGGGCCCCCGTGGCCAGGAGGGCGAGAATCGTCTGGTCCCGCGACTCGGCCGTGCGCGCGCTGCTGGTCCGGGACAGGGGTGAGCCGAGGTCCCAGAACAGGTCGGCCAGCGCGGCCAGTGCGCGGACCATCGGCCGGGACCGGACGAGCACGGACGCGCTCCGGCTGTCGTCGTACTGGGTGGTGTCGACGACCGCGGCGGACTCGTCGACGATGACCGCCGAGAACGGGATGCCCGCGGCGAACCTGAAGCGCTCGCCCCCGCGCTCGCGCGCCTCGAGGACCTGCAGCGCGCCGTCGATGCCCAGCACCGAGCTGTCGTAGGTCGTCACCATCTCCAGCAGGACACCGGCGGCGCCGGTGCTGGGCGCTGAGTGGCTGTGCAGCGGAGCCGCGAACAGCTCACGGGTGCGCGGTGACAGCGACCTGAAGGACCGGACCCTCTCCGAGGCGGAGCTGATGATGTCTGCGGTCGCGGCCGCGAGCTCGTCCAGCGACTGCAGCACCCGCAGGGCCCCGGTCTCCGGCTGGCTCGTCTGCGCGCGGGCCTGGAAGAAGACCTGGGCGAGCTCGTGGGCCGCCGATCGGGTCGCCCTCGCCTGACGCTCCAGGTTGGCCGCGAGGGCGGGCAGCGCGATGTCCGGCGGCAGCACCTCGAGGTGCCCCCCTTGGCGGAGGCGCAGCAGTCCCCGACCGGCCAGGATGTGCAGGCTCGCGTCCACCAGGTCCTCGCGGATGCCGTGGGCCACGAGCAGGGACCTGGACGGCTGGGGATGCTGCAGCACGGCGAGGTACACCCGCGTGACCGCAGCCTCGAGCTCGTCGTCGGGGTAGCCGGTCCAGCCCGCGAACTGGGTGCCGGACCCGGGCCTGCCAAGGCCGTCCGCGCTGCCGGGGTCGTCCGGGCTGCCGGGGTCGTCCGGGCTGCCGGGGCTGCCGTGGCCGTCCGGGGTGCCGGGGTGTCGGTCCGCCGGATCAGGCTCCGGGGTGGTCCTGCTGCTGCCCGTGGTGCTCATGTCGTCCGCCGTCCCGCTCGTACCCGCTGGGGGTGGCTCCCATGGTCGGGCCATGGCGAGAATCCGTCAATGACATAAGTCCGCCACTTTAGGGCTTTACCTGGCCCGCTCCGTTTGCCACAGTGGTCCTAGTCGACCCCGTCGACCCACGTGCTGAGTTGCAGGTTCCCCCGCCAGGCGACCGCACGTCGGATGCGCGGCGTCCCCGGGAGATGTCCCCCCTGCCTCCCCGGGACGCCGCGCACTTATGTGTGCGCGGTTCTCTACGCTAGGGCCCGTGAAGGTTCTGGTCATCGGGACAGGCGCCCGCGAGCACGCCATCGTCAGGGCCCTCGCGGCCGACCCGGAGGTCGACGCGGTGATCGCCGCCCCGGGAAACCCCGGCATCGACGCCGTCGCCCTCTGCGAGCCGCTCCCCGGCGGCCTGCTCGACGGTGGCGGGATCGCCGCTCTGGCCCGCGCCCGCGAGGTCGACCTCGTGGTCATCGGCCCGGAGGCGCCTCTCGTCGCGGGGGCGGCCGACGCCGTTCGCGAGGCAGGCATCCCCTGTTTCGGCCCCTCCGCCGAGGCGGCACGCCTCGAGGGCAGCAAGAGCTTCGCCAAGGAGGTCATGGCCGCGGCCGAGGTGCCCACCGCGCTGGCCCACGTCTGCACCACCCTCGAGGGGGTGCAGGAGGCCCTCGACGCGCTCGGTGCCCCCCACGTCGTCAAGGACGACGGGCTCGCGGCCGGCAAGGGCGTCGTCGTCACGAACGACCGCAACGCCGCCATCGACCACGCCCGCGCGTGCCTGGAGAAGGAGGGCGGGCGAGTCGTGATCGAGGAGTACCTCGAGGGTCCCGAGGTCTCCCTCTTCTGCCTCTGCGACGGCACGACCGTCCTGCCCCTCGCCCCAGCGCAGGACTTCAAGCGAGTGGGCGACAACGACGAGGGACCCAACACCGGTGGCATGGGCGCCTACTCGCCGCTGGACTGGGCCCCGGCGTCCCTGGCTGACGAGGTCGTGTCGCGGATCGCCCAGCCCGCGGTCGACGAGATGGCCCGGCGCGGAGCACCCTTCGTCGGAGTCCTGTTCGTCGGTCTCGCACTCACCTCGCGTGGCCCGAGGGTCATCGAGTTCAACGCCCGCTTCGGCGACCCCGAGACCCAGGTCGTGCTGGCGCGCCTCGAGACCCCGCTCGGTGGCCTGCTGGCCGCTGCGGCGACCGGCCGGCTCGGCCAGGTCGGGCCGCTGCGGTGGTCGGACCAGCACGCGGTGACGGTCGTCATCGCGTCGCACAACTACCCCGGCACGCCGCGCACGGGGGACCCGATCACCGGGCTCGACGACGTGGCTGACGTGCCCACGGCCTACGTCATGCACGCCGGCACCGCGCGCGACGACGACGGCACACTCGTCTCCGCGGGCGGGCGGGTGCTGTCGGTCGTGGCGCTCGGCGACAGCCTGTCGCAGGCCCGCGAGCGGGTCTACGAGGCGGTCGACAAGGTCGGCCTCGAGGGCTCGCACCACCGCAGCGACATCGCCCTCGCAGCGGAGCGGCAGGAGCTGCACGTCGGCTGACGCCGCGCCGCTCGTCGGCCGCCGGATGCCGCGCTGCCGCCCACGCGTCGCCCACCTCGTCGATGGGCGGCGCACCCCCAGCCCGAGACCGTCGGAGCCTCCGGGGACAGCCCTGTGACCCCGCCGGTGCTTGGCGGGGTGTGGGGCGGGGTCACGCTGGTTCGGTCTCGGTGTCGCAGGCGGCCCGGCGGGCGAGGAGGTCGTCGTAGGAGCCGCGGACCAGGTCCCACTCAACCCGTTCCCCGTGCCCGTCCGTGACGACCCTCCCGGCGTAGCGCCTGGTGTGGACGGTGGGGTGGCGCCGCTCGCACAGCAGCGCGGCGTTGTGCAGGTCGGAGGGGCCGAGGTCGGCCCAGTGCACGAGGTGGTGGGCGTCGGTCCAGGTCGGTGGGGCGTCGCAGCCGGGGTAGGTGCAGCCGTCGTCGCGCAGCCAGAGCCTCTTGGTCTGGGCGTCGGTGAAGCACCGCTGCTCCCGCCCCTGGTCGAGGACCTCACCGTTGGAGCCGAGGACGACGGGGATCACGGACCCGTCGCAGCAGAGCCGGCGGATCGTCTCGGGGGGGAGGTGGGTGCCGGCGTCGAGCCCGCCGAGGGTGGTGCCCGCCCCGAGGCGGTCCTTGAGGTCCTCGAAGCTCATGGTGACCACCAGGGTGGTC
>NZ_DATBMI010000129.1:0-7620 GCF_036554925.1 Pedococcus sp. | reverse complement strand
GTCCGCGTTCTTCCGTGAGATCCCCTGGGAGCTCGAGAAGGCGGCCAAGATGGACGGCGCCACGCCGTTCCAGGCGTTCCGCCAGGTGATCACGCCGCTGGCGATGCCCGGGGTGTTCACCACCGCGATCCTCGTCTTCATCGCCTGCTGGAACGACTTCCTGTTCGCGATCTCGCTGACCTCCACGTCCGCGTCGCGAACGGTTCCCGCAGCCATGTCGTACTTCACCGGTGCCACGACCTTCGAGAAGCCCGTCGGGCCGATCGCCGCCGCGGCCGTGGTCATCACCGTCCCCATCGTCATCTTCGTGCTGCTCTTCCAGCGGCGCATCGTCGCCGGCCTGACCTCCGGCGCTGTCAAGGGCTAAGCGCCCGAACCCGTTCAAGCCTGAGACTGAAGGAGCAGAGATGGCCGAGATCGTCCTGGAAAACGTGGTGAAGCGCTACCCCGACGGCGCGCTTGCCGTGGACAACTTCAACCTCACCATCGCCGATGGGGAGTTCATCATCCTGGTGGGCCCGTCCGGCTGCGGGAAGTCCACGACCCTGAACATGGTCGCCGGACTCGAGGACATCACCGAGGGCCGTCTGCTGATCGACGGGCAGGTCGTCAACGACAAGGCGCCCAAGGACCGCGACATCGCCATGGTGTTCCAGTCCTACGCGCTCTACCCGCACATGACGGTCGGCGAGAACATGGGCTTCCCCCTCAAGCTCGCCGGCGTGGACAAGGCGACGATCGACAAGAAGGTCAAGGAGGCCGCCGAGATGCTGGAGCTGACCCAGCACCTCGACCGGCGGCCGGCCAACCTCTCCGGCGGCCAGCGCCAGCGCGTGGCGATGGGGCGCGCGATCGTGCGGTCTCCCAAGGCCTTCCTCATGGACGAGCCGCTGTCGAACCTCGACGCCAAGCTGCGCGTGCAGATGCGCACCCAGGTCTCGCGGATCCAGAAGGCCCTGGGGACCACGACCATCTACGTCACGCACGACCAGACCGAGGCCATGACGCTCGGCGACCGGGTCGTGGTCATGCGGGGTGGACTCATCCAGCAGGTCGGCTCCCCGCAGGAGCTCTACGACCACCCCGTGAACCTCTTCGTGGCCGGCTTCATCGGGAGCCCGTCGATGAACTTCCTTCCCGGCAAGATCAAGGGCGACTCCGTCGTGAGCCCGCTCGGCGAGGCGAAGCTGCCGGAGCGTGCGCTCAAGGCCATCCAGTCCGCCGGCGGTGGCGGTGACGTCATCCTCGGGATCCGCCCCGAGCACTTCGAGGACGCGTCCATCGTCAAGGACAAGCCGGGCGGCACCTTCACCACCACCATCGACCTCGTCGAGTCCATGGGTTCGGACGTGTTCGCGTACTTCACCCTGCGGGCTGAGGAGGCGCACTCGAAGGACCTCGAGGACCTCGCGGCGGACACCGGTTACGACCTGCACGGTGACGGCATCGCGGTGACGTCCCGGCTCGACGCCGCCTCCCGGGTCCGGGAGGGGCAGGAGGTCACGCTCTGGTACGACACCAGCAAGATGCAGGTCTTCGACGCCAAGTCGGGGATGAACCTGGTCGCCAAGCCCTCGGACGACGACAGCCCGGCCGAGCCGCCCTCCCCGGCGATGTCGAGCGGCCAGCGCGACGAGGGCGAGGCCTGAGGGCGCGATCCAGCGCTCTGCTTGCTGAGGGCCCGCGGCGATGCCGCGGGCCCTCAGTGCTCAGCGCTTGCCCGACCGTGATCCCCTGCGAAGCCGCTCCATGACCTCGGCGTTCCACACGTGTTCGCGGGCGAGGTAGTAGCGGTCGCAGGCGACGCGCAGGTAGGCGTCGGCGGCGGTCTCGTCGGGCCGTCGCAGGCCGGCGTCCTCGATCATCCCGGAGACCGGCACGAACTCCTCGTCGTACCAGCGCTGCACTGCCGCTTCGCGGCCGAGGTGCTCGTCACCGGCCCAGGCCCGGCGCGCCGCCCACGCCTCCACCATCTCCGCCAGCCGCGGGTAGTCCTCACCGCGGCTCAGCCGGATGCTCTTGCGGGCCACGGCGGAGAGCGGGATGCGCTCGATCATGAGCCGGCGGAACTCCTTGCGGCTCAGGTCCTGCCGGGACGTGATCTTGTCAGGGGTGAGCAGCGTGCGGACCCGCGTGACGTCGGCCTCGATGGTCGGGAAGCCGAGCTCCCGGAAGACCGACACCCGGTGGTGGCCGTCGCGGATGAAGTACATGTCGCCGACCTGGTACACGTCGATCGGCGGGAAGGACTGGCCCCGGCGCACCGCCTCGGCGAGCCGCTCCCAGCGCTCCCGGCTGCGCCCTGAGGTCGGGCGGAACCGCGGGTCGAAGTCTCGGACCTTGTCGACCGACCCGACGATGTCCTTGATGTTGATCACCTGGAGCCCCAGGGACTGTTCCTCGCGCCTGCCGAGAGCGCCCACGACCTCGTCGAAGGAGAGCGACCCGCGGCGTGTGGAGTCCTGCCCCTTCAGCCGGGAGGCCATCTGGGCGAGGACCTGGCGCCGTCGCGCCTTGAGGAAGTCGGCCTCGGCGTCGGCCCGCGGGAAGCCGGTGTCACGCACCGCGTGCCCCTGCCTCAGCGGACTGCCTGCTTGCAGGTGCCAGGTCGATGACCCGGTAGGGGATGACGTTGCGGACGGTGCTGGAGCCCACCATGCGGTCCTCCATCGTGCGGCCGTGCGGGTGGATGTGCCCGTGCAGGTGAAGCCGGGGCTGCAGCTCCTCCAGGACGCCGTGCAGGGCCTCGATGCCCTCGTGCGGCCGGTCCGGGTCGTCCCCGAGCCCGCGCGGCGGCGCATGCGTGACGAGCACGTCGACCGGGCCGGGGGAGCGTCGCTGCAGCCGGCGGACCCGGCGAAGCAGCCGCCGCCCGCGCCGGGCGTGCTCGCGCTGGGTGTACTGGTGCGGGCCGGGTCGGTAGCGCACGCAGCCCCCGAGACCGGCGATGCGCAGGCCGGCCACGTCGACGACGTGGCCGTCGGCGTTGATGCCGCCCAGGGGTCGCGGGTCAGCGGTCGGCAGACCGGCTCGGAAGAACAGCCCCGAGCGGTGCGGGTCCTCGGGGGTGCACTCCGGGTCGTGGTTGCCGGGGACGAACACCAGTGGCACGTCGAGGCACGACTGCAGGAACTCGAGGTAGTCCCACGGCAGGTCCCCCGCCGCGATGACGAGGTCGGGGGCGATGCGGCGGGCCATCGGGTCCCACAGGGACTCGACGACCTCGTCGGCGATGGCCAGGATTCGGACCATCCCGGCAGGCTACCGCCGGTGGCGCGGTGGGGCCTAACCCCCGTGGCCGCCGTCCCAGCCGGTGAAGGCCCCGCCGGGCATGCCTGACGACGACCTCGCGCCGTCGGCGCCGAGTCGATGACTCCTGTGACAGAGGTCGGGCGCCGCCACACCGGGGCTGTACCTCCCGCGTCCGGTGGGGGGAGACTCGCGGTGGGTACGGTCGGGCCCGGGTCATCGCAGACGGACGGAGGCGGGCGGCATGGCGTTCGCGATGACCGGGCAGGGCCCGGAGAGCTCTGCGGGTCGCGTGCCGGCCGCGACCGTCGCCGCTCAGCGCGTCGCCGCGGTCCGCGACCGCCCTCGGGGCCGGAGGGAGCTGCTGGAGTCGTCGTACGCCCCGGCTCCGGGTGGGGACCCCCTGCACCTGCCGTATCCGCGCGCGGCGCTGGCGTTCATGGGCTGGCAGCTGCGACGTGGCCTGCTCAACCCGCTCGACGACGAGCGCCCGGGCAGCCCGTGGTGGAGGGCGGTGAACGAACGCCTGCTGCGCGACACCTGCGAGGCGCGGCTGTGCCTCCTCGGGCACCCTGGTCCGGCGTCGTCGCCCAGCGTCGAGGCGTCCGTCCGTTTCGCGCGCCACCCGTCGCCCCGCACCTGGTACCTGGCCCACAACGTCACGATCGTCAGGGCCTACCTCGACCACCGCGACCTCGCCGAGCGCGAGAACCGGGTCGAGCGCTTCTTCATCAACCTCGTCCTGGTCCGGGTGCTGTACGCCCACGCGCTCGTCTCCGCGCCCCGGCTCGCGCTGGGCTGGCTCGCGCCGGTCGCTCGGTGGCTCGGCGACCCGCGCCTGGACCTGACCGGCATGTTCCTCTCGGTGTCGCGGGTGCTGCCGAACCGGTACCCCGTGGCGGGGGAGCTCGACGACTACATCGCCGACGAGCACGCCCTGGGTCGGCTCCTCGACGTGGGCGTGATCGCGCCACGCCTGACCGAGCTGTACCGCTGGTCGGCCGACGAGCTGCGGATCCCGGAGGTCAGCGACCTCGTGAGCCACGGCACCCCGCTCTATGCGTGGGATCCACGTGACCGGAGACCGTGGTCGCCCCCACCGACGAGGATCGTGCGTGCCGTCCGTCGGGCGCTGCCGCCGCCGCGTCCCACTCCGTCCCCGTCGTCCGCCGGGTAGGTCAGACGGGGAACGCGCGGTCGAGCACCCGGGCCGACACCGCGGCGACCAGGGGCGGCTCGAGCGTGCCGAAGGTGTGGCCGTGGCCGCCCTCGATCCGGCTGGCGATGAACGCGTCCGCCACCTCGGCGGGGGCGTGCTGGGCGAGGAGTGACGCCTGGAGGGTCACGGCGAGCCGCTCCACGACGCGACGCGCGCCCGCCGCGGCGCCGGGCTCCGCGGCATACCGGCCCACGTCGGCGACCCCGGCGATGGCGTGGTCGAGGGCGGCGCTGTGCCCGGCCCCCCGCTTCACCTCGCGGGCGAACGCCTCCACCGACCCCGGCTCGCGCGCGACGGCGCGCAGCACGTCGAGGGCGTTGACGTTGCCCGAGCCCTCCCAGATCGAGTTGAGCGGGGCCTCGCGGTAGAGCCGGGCGAGGCCGTTCTCCTCCACGTAGCCGTTGCCGCCCAGGCACTCCAGCGCCTCCGCGACCATCGGGGCGGTGCGCTTGCACACCCAGTACTTGCTGACCGCGACGGCCAGGCGGGAGAAGTCGGAGTCGCCCTCGTCGACCGCGTGGGCGAGGCGCAGGGCCAGGGTGGTCGCTGCCTCGGACTCCAGTGCGAGGTCGACGAGAACGTTGCGCATCAGCGGCTGGTCGACGAGGAGGGCGCCGAACGCGGAGCGGTGCCGCGTGTGGTGGACGGCGCGGGCGAGGGCCTGGCGCATGGTGGCCGCCGAGCCCAGGACGCAGTCGAGGCGGGTGGAGGCGACCATGTCGATGATGGTCCGGACGCCGCGGCCCTCGTCGCCGACGCGCACACCCCACGTGCCGTCGAACTCGACCTCGGAGGAGGCGTTGGAGCGGTTCCCGAGCTTGTCCTTGAGACGCTGCAGGGCCAGGGGGTTGCGGCTGCCGTCGTCGAGGACACGGGGCACCAGGAGGCAGGTGGGTCCGGCGGCGGTCTGGGCGAGCACGAGGAAGGCGTCGCTCATCGGAGCGGACATGAACCACTTGTGGCCGGTGAGCCGGTAGGTGTCGCCGCCGCCCACCGGCCCGCCCTCGGCCGCGCTGGCCACGGTCGTGTTCGCGCGGACGTCGGAGCCGCCCTGCTTCTCGGTCATCCCCATGCCTGCGACGGCGCCGCGCTTGCCCGCGAGCGGCCGGAGCCCCGGGTCGTACTCGCGGGACGCGAGCTTCGGGACCCAGGCGGCGGCGAGGGTGGGGTTGTGGCGCAGAGCCGGGACGGCGGCATACGTCATGGAGACGGGGCACAGGTGACCGGCCTCGACCTGGGACCACACGATGAACCCGGCCGCTCGGCGCACGTGCGCGCCGGTGCCCTGAGGCTCGGCCCACGCAGCGGCGGTGAGGCCGTGCGCGACGGCGGTGTCCATGAGCTGGTGCCACGAGGGGTGGAACTCGACCTCGTCGAGGCGCTCGCCCGTGGGGGAGTGGGTGCGCAGGACGGGGGTGTGCACGTTGGCCAGCTCCCCGGCGCGCTGGGCCTCGGGCCGCCCGGCGAGCTCGCCGAGGGCGGCGATGTCCTCGTATGCCGCGGGGCTGGACCAGCGGCGCAGCCCCTCCTCGAGGGCGGGGTCGGTCGCGAGGAGGCTGTGTCCACTGAGGGCGGGGACCTGGTTCGTGACGTCGTGGGTGCTCACCCCGGCAGCGTAGGTGCGCCCGGGGAGGTCCGCGGGGCGCGGACGGTTTGACACGGGTCACATCCGAGCCGGTCGAGACCCGGCGCGTTACCGTGGCGGGGTGAGTGTGAAGGCGCGGGTGCGGCGCGAGCTGGCCCGGGTTCCGGGGGCGCTGGCCCTCGCGCGCCTGACGGTCGAGACGATCCGCGTGTGCCTGCGGTACCGCGTGACGGGGCTGGCCTCGGAGGCCGGCTTCTTCATGCTGCTGTCGCTGCCGCCGCTGCTGCTGGGGCTGTTCGGCGGCGTGGGCTACCTCGGGCAGTGGCTCGGTCAGGAGACCGTGAACCAGATCCTCGACGGCGTCCAGACATGGGCCGAGGAGTTCCTCACCGAGGACCTGATCGCGGACACGCTGCTCCCGACCGTCCAGGATGTCCTGGAGACGGGCCGGTTCGACCTGATCTCGGTGGGCTTCCTGCTGTCGATCTGGTCGGGCTCGCGCGCCCTCAACGTCTTCGTCGACACGATCTCGATCATGTACGGGCAGTCCGGGGTCCGGGGGATCGTGCGCACCCGGGCGCTCTCGCTGACGCTGTACTTCCTCGCGCTGCTGGTGGGCGTGATCGTGATCCCGCTCGTCGTCATCGGCCCGACGTGGCTGCGTGACCTCCTGCCGCAGGAGCTCGAGTTCCTGGCGTGGTTGTACTGGCCGACGGTGACGATCGTGACGGTGGCCAGCATCGCGACGCTGTTCCACATCTCCACCCCCATGCGGACCCCGTGGCTGCGGGACGTTCCCGGCGCGGCGCTGACGCTGGCGCTGTGGTCCCTGGCGTCGTTCGTGCTGCGGGGGACCATCCAGGCCTCGCTGGACAGCACGTCGATCTACGGGCCGCTCAGCGCGCCCATCGTCCTGCTCATCTGGCTGTACTTCCTCGCCATCGCCATCCTCATCGGTGCTGCACTCAACGCCGCCGTCCGGCTCCTGTGGCCGGTCGAGGAGCGTCCCAGTGCGCGGGCGAAGGCCGTGTCGTGGCTGAAGCAGCGGCTGGCGGCGCGCCGTGGCACGGGCGAGCTGGAGGGGGCTCCTGGTGCCGCCGCTGCGTCGGCAGCGGAAGGGCCCGGTGCCACTGGGAGCGGGGGAGCGGATGGCGCGCCTGCGGGGGTCGCGGGGGTGGCTGCCGCGGCGTCGCGACCGCTGACACCTGCGCCCGAGCACCCGCCACGGGCGCGACGCGGGCGGAAGGGCCATGAGGCCCACGGGCAGGGCTCGCAGGCCCCGAGCCCGGCACTCCTCTCCGGCGATGGTGCGACCACCGCGCCCGGGCAGCAAGAGGCTCGGGCCGGTGCTCGGGCCGGTGCCCAGGACGGTGCTCAGGACGGTGCTCAGGACGGCGCTCAGGACGGTGCTCAGGACGGCGCTCGGGACGGTGCCGAAGGTGCGCCGGGTGGGGTCGGTGAGAGGCCTCGACGGCGCCTGAGACGGCGGCGGCGTGCTCAGTTTGTGGATGGCGACGAAGATCGGTTAATGTCTGTCCGCACGCACAGCGCGGAATGACAACGCTGT
>NZ_DATBMI010000106.1:0-8773 GCF_036554925.1 Pedococcus sp. | reverse complement strand
AGAACCAAGGCCATGGACGAGGTCAGCCCTCGGGGACGAGGTCCTCGCCGAGGCCTCGACGACTGGCGAGCGCCAAGCGCCCCGTCGAGGCAGTCATCCGCGGCGACGGTGAGAAGCGGCTGGTGCAGATCACGGTGGCTGCCCGCGACGATCCCGATGAGGGGAATCGGTCGTGGCGACCGAGGGTCACCCCATCTGGGTCGAGGGGCCAGGGGAGTGGCGGGAGGCCGGCCAGATCGCGGTCGGCGACCTCCTACGCACTGGCGCCGGCACCTTCGTCCAGGTCACGGCCGTGCGGCACTTCGCCCAGAAGCAGGTCGTCTACAACCTGACGGTCAGTGGCCTGCACACCTACTTCGTCCAGGTGGGCAACAGCTCAGTCCTCACCCACAACTGTGGTGGCGCGGCCCCTGTGCAGAAGGGGCAGGACGGCGTCGAAGACGTGGTCAGGGACCTTGTAGCGTCTGGTGGCAAGGTTCTTGGGCGGGAGGTGACGATGAAGATTGGCAAGGTTCGTACACGGCCTGATGTCTACGTGGAACTGCCCTGTGGAACGAAATGCTTCATCGAGGTAGAGAACGGTCCTAGGGCGCGACACACCTCGAACCAAAGCACGGGCTGTCCCATCCTCAGGGCGCGCGGTGGCACCCCCGTGGGAAAGAACGCACGTGAGGCGGGCCTAACGCCCGGGCAGCCCATCGACGCAATCCCAGTCTGGACCGTGTGGTTGAACAGGTTATGAGCAAGCCCATGCACCCGGCGCTCGACCGATTAGCGGGCGACTTGCTTAAGCTCGGGTTCAAGAAGCGAGCTGGTCTCATCTTCACCTTGCAGCTGCAAGTCAAGAGCTTGGGGTGGGTTGGAATCAACCGAGGCAGCCACGCCGGAGGCCCCGGGGTGTCTGCCCTCAACCCGGTGTGTGGAGTTCGCCATCAGGAGATCGAGCACGTCGTCGCGGACCTCTTGGGCCAGAAGTTTCACGCATACGTGCCCCCGACGGTCTCGGAGCCACTGCGCTACTTGATGCCCAAAGATGAGGGCAGGGAATGGACCGTTACGGGCGACGAGATAGTCGACGGACGCGTCGTGGATGACCTCATGCGCAGCATGCAGGAGTTCGGTTTGCCATACATGCGCGACCGCCGTGGCCTGATCGACATCTCGCGCGCCCTAACGGCTGGCGAGGGGCATGGGCACCAGACAGCTTTCCGGGCCCCGGTGGCGCTCTGGTTGCTGGGCCGGGGGCCGGAGGCGCTCGCGCACGTCGACAGCACCTTGGCTCAGGTGGGGGACCGCGACAGCGAGGCTGCTGAGCAGTTCCGCGCGTTCGCCGCTGAGCTCGCAGGGCGCATCCGTAGTGGCGTGTCGCCTGCCAGCGCGGGCCCCTGAGCCGCACCTTGTTCGGCACACGAAGGAGCCGGTACGCCGCGTGGTGAACACATGGCATACCGGCCCTCGTGCCTGGCGTGAGGTCAGGCGGTGGGCACGGTCTCGCGCTGGGCCAGACGGGCGTTGCGGCGGCCGTAGGCGAAGTAGAGCACCACGCCGAGCACCATCCACACCGCGAAGCGCAGCCAGGTCTCGATCGACAGGTTCGTCATCAGGTAGAGGCAGGCCAGCGCAGACAGCACCGGGACGACGGGGGAGAAGGGCACCCGGAACGGGCGCTTCATGTCGGGCCTGGTGCGACGCAGGATCGGCACGGCCACCGAGACGACGATGAACGCGAACAGCGTCCCGATGCTGACGAGGTTGGCCAGGGTGCCGAGCGGGACGAACCCGGCGAGCAGGGCGACGCCGACGATCGTGATCGCGGTGATCCGGTAGGGGGTGCCCCACCGAGGGTGCACCTTCGCGATGGACGGCGGAAGCAGGCGGTCGCGGCCCATCGAGAAGCCGATGCGACCCATGGCCACGATGTCGACGAGGATCACCGAGGTCAGCCCGGCGACGGCAGCGATGGAGATCAGCGCCGCGGCCCAGCCGGCCCCGACGGCGTCGAAGGCGCTCGCGATCGGGGCGCCCTCGTCGATCTTCCGGTAGTCCACCATCGCGGTGATGACGAACGAGACGCCCATGTAGAGCACGGTGCACAGGGCGAGGGTGCCGAGCAGGCCGACCGGCAGGTCGCGGCTGGGGTTGCGGGTCTCCTCGCCGAGGTTGGCCACGGCCTCGAAGCCGGTGTACGCGAAGAAGACGACCGCGGCGGCCGTGAGCACCCCGGCGAAGCCGAACGCCGTCGGCTCGAGGCCGAACAGCGCCTGGCTGAGCGGCTGGGCGAGGCCCGAGGTGCCCTCCTTGACCGGCTGCGCCGGCGGGATGAACGGCGTGAGGTTGGCCTTGTCGACGAAGAAGAGGCCGGCGATCACGACGAAGGCGCAGATCGCGACCTTGACCACGACGAGGGTGTTGGTCACGCGCGCGCTCTCGCGGATGCCGACCATGGCGACCAGCCCGAGGACCAGCACGATGGCGATGGCCCCGACGTTCACCGGGGCGTCCTCGCTGAACAGGGTTGGTGGCAGGTCGAAGAGGTTGGCGAGGTAGCCGGACCAACCGCGGGCGACCACGGCTGCGCCGAGGGCGAACTCGAGGATGAGGTCCCAGCCGATGATCCAGGCGAAGATCTCGCCGATGGTGGCGTAGGCGTAGGTGTAGGCGCTGCCGGCTGTCGGCACAGCCGAGGCCATCTCGGCGTAGCAGAGCGCCGCCAGCAGGCTGACCAGCCCGGCGATGCCGAAGGAGATCACGACACCCGGGCCGGCGTGCTGCTTGGCCTCGACGCCGGTCAGCGTGAAGATGCCCGTGCCGATGACGATGCCGATGCCAAAGCCCATGAGGTCCTTGGCGCCGAGCCGGCGGGAGAGCCGGTGCCCCACGCCCTCGTGCCCCGACGCGTCGGCCGGGTCGCCGGCCTGGGCCAGGACGTCCTCGACGGGTTTGGTCCGCAGGACCGATGCTGTGTCACGCATTTGGCCAACGATAAGTGCGCGTTATGTCTCGTGCACATCCGGGTGTGCGCGCGCCGACGCGGGGCAAGCCCTGCGCAGGGGGCTGCCGCTCCTGCGTGAGAGGCTGGCCGCATGGCACACCCGCAGTCCCCGGGCTGGTACGACGACCCCGAGAACCCGCAGCAGCTGCGCTACTTCGACGGTGTCGTCTGGACCCGGCACACCTCGCCCCGAAGCACCCGCCCCGCTCCGGGGTATGCCGCCGGGCACGGGCAGTACGGCAGCGCTCCCCAGGATTCCGCCCCGCAGGGCTCCGCCCCGCAGGCTCCCGCCCAGGGCCCCGGCCACGGCGTGGGCGCGCCGGGCGCCGGCCCGGCACCGTACGGCCCCGGGCAGGGTGGCGCCGGCCCGGGCTGGCAGCCCCCTCAGCAGTGGTCACCCCAGCAGCAGGCACCCCAGGGTGGCTGGCACCTGCCGCCGGCGCCGACGACCTACGGCGCCCAGGCCCGCACGCCCGACGGCGAGGCGCTGGCCGGCTGGTGGAAGCGGTTCGCCGCTCGCCTCATCGACTGGGTCATCGTCTGGCTCGGGTCGCTGCCGCTGACCGGGTACTTCATCTACCGCGCCGGCAACGAGCTGGGGCCGGCATTCGACCGCTACGTCCGCGAGATCGAGCAGGGCAACGCCGGCGCGACACCGCCGACGGTCACCCCGGACGTGCTCAAGTGGGTGGTGGCCTACTCGGTGATCCTCACCCTGGTGGCGATCGCGTACGAGGTCTTCTTCACGACGCGCACCACCGCCGCGACCCCCGGCAAGCGCGCACTCGGCCTGAGGATCCGGCTGCGGGAACGCCCCGGGCCGCTGACGTTCCAGACGGCCCTGACGCGCACCGTCATCCCGATGGGCGGGAACCTCCTCTCGAGCCTGCCGCTCATCAGCACCTTGGTCGCCATGCTCCAGCTCGCTGACGGGCTGCTCCCACTGGTCAACCAGAACAAGCAGGCCATCCACGACCTCATGGCGCGGACCAACGTCGTGGACACCCGCAAGGTCTAGCCGGCCGGGCAGCCTGCCGGCCCCGTGGCGGCCGGCGGACGACCACTGCGCCTCCGGCCCCGGCGCGTCGCGGCAGACGCGCCGGCCGCGCGACTGAACTGGTCGTCGGGCGGTCAGCGGGCGGGCACGACGCGCCCGGTGACCTCGCCGAGGCCGATCCGGCTGCCCTCAGGGCCGGGCGCCACGGCCCGCAGGGTCACGACGTCGCCGTCCTCGAGGAAGGCCCGCGTCGCGCCGCTGCCGAGAGCGAACGGTTCGGAGCCGTTCCAGGACAGCTCGAGGAACGAGCCCCGCGAGTCCTTCGCTGCGCCGGAGATCGTCCCGGAGCCGAAGAGGTCGCCCGCGCGCAGTGACGCACCGTTGACCGTGAGGTGGGCCAACATCTGCGTGGGCGACCAGTACATGTCGCGGTACTCGGGACGTGCCACGACGGTGCCGTTCAGCTCGACCTCGTAGTGGATGTCGAGGCCGAACAGCGAGGTCGCGGTCCCCTGGAGGTACGCGAGCGGCTCCGGGTCCTGGCCCGGTAGCGGCACGCGGGCGGCCTCGAGCGCGTCCAGGGTGACCACCCACGGGGAGATGCTCGTCGCGAAGGACTTGCCCAGGAACGGGCCCAGCGGGACGTACTCCCAGGCCTGGATGTCGCGGGCGCTCCAGTCGTTGAGCAGCACCACGCCGAGCAGGTGGTCTGCGGCGTCGGCCACGCCGACCCGCTCGCCGATCGCGGTGGGCCCGCCGACGACGAACCCGAGCTCGGCCTCGATGTCGAGCCGGACGCTGGGGCCGAACGAGGGCGCCGCGTCCGCAGGTGCCTTGCGCTGCCCCGTCGGTCGGATGATGTCGGTGCCGGAGACGACCACCGTGCCCGAGCGGCCGTGGTAGCCGATCGGCAGGTGCTTCCAGTTGGGGGTCAGCGGCTCGGAGTCGGGTCGGAAGATGCGGCCGACGTTGGTGGCGTGGTGCTCGCTGGCGTAGAAGTCGACGTAGTCGGCGACCTCGACCGGGAGGTGCATGGTGACCTGCTCCACCGGCACGAGGTGCGGCTCGACGCAGTCCCGGCGGGCCTCGTTGGTCAGGAGCTCGACCAGCCAGGCCCGGGCGGCCTCCCAGGCCGGCCTGCCCTCGGCGAGGAAGGCGTTGAGGCTGGGCTGCAGCCACACCTCGCCGGACTCCATGCCCGCCTGCTCGGATGCCGCGCCGGCATCGAGCACCCAGTCGCCGACCCGCACGCCGACCCGACGGGGCCGGCCCTGCGTCGAGAAGACGCCGTACGGCAGGTTGGCCAGCCCGAACGGGTGGTCCGCGGGGATGTCGAGCCAGGTGGCTGTCACTTAGCGCTCCTCGATGAGGTTGAGTTCGTGCAGCTCGCTGACGGGGTCGGTGACCCCGCAGCAGCCGTATGCCGTGAAGTACGTCCGGATGGCCGTCGCGTCCGCGCTGTCGAGGTCGCCGACGACCGGCACGAGCACGGCAGGGTCCCGTTCCGCCAGCAGGGCCTCGACGCCTTCGGGTCCCGCTCCGTGCAGCGCCGCCCGCACCGCGCAGACGACGTTCAGGAGGCCATGCTGCTCCTCCTCGTGGCTGCCGACGGTGTGCGTGCCCCGAACGGCGTGGTGGAGCCCGCCGGTCAGCTTGAACGCGAGGCCGAGCTCGAGGGTGGCCCCGAGGAAGGTCGCGAGCTCTCCCTCGGCCGGCCAGTCCCACTGGGGGGTCGCACCGGTGCGGAACTTCACCTGGAGCTCCCCGGCGTCGTCGGCGTCGAGGGCGACGTCGGCGAGGGCAGCAGCCTGGTCCGGGCCGCGCGGGACCTCCAGGGTGAGCGGAAGGTCGGCGAGGTCGACGTCCCGCCACTCGGGAGCCCAGCCCATCTCGACGCCGGCCAGGTCGATCGCGGGGTGGTCCCGCAGCAGGTGGACGGCCTCGGTGACGGTGCGAAGGGCGGTCCCGGGGCGTGCGACGACCGAGACCCGCAGCGGGTCCTCGGACGGAGCCACGAGGTCGCGGAGCTCTTCCGCGACCGAGGCGGGCACGAGCAGCGGCCCGACCAGCGCGGCATACCAGCTCGACCGGTGGGCGCGGTGCTCGCGCACCGCAGCCGGGAGCGGCGCGAGGCCCGGTGGGAACACGGCCGCGTCGTCGATGAGAAGGGTGAACAGCGAGGGGTCGGCTGGGAGGTCGGCGGCGAACTCCGACAGCGGTGTCATGCCCGGCAGGCTACTAGGGTGGCGGTGGGCGGAGCCGCCCACCCGAGACAGCACGATGGGCCATGCCCGCCGACGACCCGAGACCACGAAGAGGTGGACCTGTGGCGCACTACCAGCAGCAGGGCAGCATCCCGCCCAAGCGGCACACCCAGCACCGTCGCCCGGCACGCGGCAGGCAGGGCGGGGAGCTGTACTACGAGGAGCTCATGGGCGAGGAGGGCTTCTCCTCGGACTCGTCGCTGCTCTACCACCGCAACATCCCCTCCACGATCGCCGCCGCCCGCGAGTGGGAGATCGGCGACCTCTCGACGACCCCGAACCACCCGCTCGTGCCCCGCCACCTGAAGCTCCACGACCTGTTCGCCGCCAGGGACGTCAAGGGGACCGATGTCGTCACCGGTCGCCGGCTGGTCCTCGGCAATGGTGACGTCCGGATCTCGTATGCCGTCGCCGGCGCGCCAAGCCCGTGGTACCGCAACGGGATTGGCGACGAGTGCGTCTACGTCGAGCGCGGGCGCGCGAGGGTCGAGACCGTGTTCGGTGCCTTCGACGTGGGCGAGGGCGACTACGTCGTCATCCCGCGGGCCACGACGCACCGCTGGCTGCCGAAGCGCTCGACCAGGGACCCGCTGCGGGCGTACTGCATCGAGGCGAACAGCCACATCGCCCCACCCAAGCGCTACCTCAGCAAGTACGGTCAGCTCCTCGAGCACGCGCCGTACTGCGAGCGCGACCTCCGGGTGCCGCAGGGGCCGCTGCTGGCCGAGGACGTGGGGGACAAGGCCGACGACGAGACCGAGGTGTTCATCAAGCACCGCGGCAACGGCCCGGGCGGGATCGTCGGCACGGTGCACACGTTGCCGTTCCACCCCCTCGACGTGGTCGGATGGGACGGCTGCCTTTACCCGTACGTCTTCAACCTTCGCGACTTCGAGCCGATCACCGGCCGCGTGCACCAGCCGCCGCCCGTGCACCAGGTCTTCGAGGGCTGGAACTTCGTCATCTGCAACTTCGTGCCTCGCAAGGTCGACTACCACCCGCTGGCCATCCCGGTGCCCTACTACCACTCCAACGTCGACAGCGACGAGATCATGTTCTACGTCGACGGCGACTACGAGGCTCGCAAGGGCTCCGGCATCGGCAAGGGCTCGATCTCGGTGCACCCGGGCGGGCACGCGCACGGCCCGCAGCCCGGGGCGAGCGAGGCCTCGATCGGGGTCCAGTACTTCGACGAGACCGCGGTCATGGTCGACACCTTCCGTCCCCTCGAGCTCGGCGAAGGGGGCCGTGCCGTCGACGACGGGAGGTACGCCTGGTCGTGGAGTGCAGGTCAGCGCGGCGGCGGCACCTCGGACGGCAGCGACTACAGCATTGGGTGACCCGCGGGGGCGTTCCCCGGTGGTGGGGGGATGAGCCGCGTCCTCGTCACCGGCGCCACCGGCGCGCTCGGGCGGGTGGTCGTCCGCCAGGCCCTCGCACAGGGGTGCGACGTCGTCGGTGTCTCCCGGCGGGGCGGCCCGGTCGCCGGGCGGGTCGAGGCCGAGCGCGTCGACGTGCGTGACCGGGACGCCGTGCAGCGGGTGCTCACCGGCGCCCGCCCCGACCTGGTGGTGCACACGGCATACGCGCAGGACGACTGGGCGACCACCGCGGACGGGAGCGCACACGTCGCCCTGGGCGCCCGCGCCGCGGGAGCGCGGCTGGTGCACGTGTCCAGCGACGTGGTCTTCTCCGGTGCGCGCGTGACGTACTCGGAGCGGGACCTGCCGGACCCGGTCAGCCCCTATGGCGCGGCCAAGGCCGCGGCCGAGACGGCCGTCGCGGCCATCGACCCGTCTGCGGTCATCGCGCGGACCTCCCTGGTGATGGGCTCGCGCGACAGCCCGATGGAGCGGCGGGTGCACGCCCTGCTCGACGGCACGGCGACAGGGGAGCTGTTCACCGACGACATCCGCTGCCCGGTGCACGTCGCCGACCTGGCCTCGGCGCTCCTCGAGCTGGGTCGTGCCGATGCCTCCGGCGTCCGCCACGTCGCCGGTCCCGACGCGGTGAGTCGCTTCGAGATCGGCGAGCTCGTGGCCGCGCGCGACGGTCTCCCGCCCGCCGGGCTGCGCCCCGGGTCGCGCAGGGCGAGCGGCGTCCCCGGTCCCCTCGACGTGCGGCTCGACTGCGCGTGGACACAGGGTCAGCTGCGGACCGTGCTGAGGGGTGCGAGGACCTTCCTGAGCGACCCCGAAGCGCTGCTCTGACCACAGCTGGGTACACACGTCGACGTCTCGACCGCGCCGGGACATGCCACGGTCCCCGCCGGCGGCGGGGTGTGGGGCGGGGTCACGCCGGCTCGGCCTCGGGGTCGGCGGGTGGTCGGGCTGCGCGTCGGGTGAGCAGGTCGTCGTAGGAGCCTCGGGTGAGGTCCCACTCGACCCGCTCCCCGAGGGCGCCCCTGACCACCCGACCGGCCAACCGTCGGGTGTGGACGGTGGTGTGGTGCCGCTCGCACAACAACGCCGCGTTGGTCAGGTCGGTGGGGCCGAGGTCGGCCCAGTGGACGAGGTGGTG
>NZ_DATBMI010000079.1:0-21486 GCF_036554925.1 Pedococcus sp. | reverse complement strand
CGGACGTCCTTGATGGTGTCGTCGAGGTCGTCCACGACGCGCTCGAGCCGCCGGGTCACGCTCGGCCTGATGGCCTCGCGCGCCGCGCCCTGCACCGAGAGCCCGACGGCGAAGAGCCGCTGGATCACGAGGTCGTGCAGGTCGCGCGCGATCCGGTCGCGGTCCTCGAGGACGGCGATGCGCTCTCGGTCGTGCTGCGCGTCCGCGACCGCCAGGGCCAGGGCGATGCGCTCCCCGAAGAGCGTGGCCTGCAACAGGTCGGGGGCAGTGGTGGGTGGCTCGTCGGGCCACACGAGGACGGTCAGGCCCTGGAACTGCTCACCGGCCCACATGGGGATCGCGACTGCGTGCTGCGGTGCCTTCGTCCCGAGGAGCTGCCCGGTCGCTGCGGGGTCGAGGGCCACGGCCGACCGAGCCTGCACGACATCGGCGATGTCGTCCGGCAGCGCGGCGGGCTGCAGCTCGGCCGCCGGCGGGCGCGTCACCTCGAGGGCTCCGAACTGCCCCACGAGGTGCAGGTCGGTGAGCGCGTCGTCGGGGTCCGAGGGGCGGAGCAGGGCCACGGCCGGGGCTGTCGACGCGGTGTGGGCGGCCGCGACCACGTGGCTGTGCCCGTCGCGGCGCAGGGGCCCGTCGGTCAGCGCGCGGGTGCACTCCGCCGCGGCCCGGAGCCAGCGCTCCCGGGTGCGGCTCTGCTCGTAGAGCCGGGCGTTCTCGACGGCGACGCCGGCCGCGGCGGCCAGGGCGATGACGACCTCCTCGTCGGCCCCCGAGAAGTCCGATCCGCCGTCCTTCTCGGCGAGGTAGAGGTTGCCGAACACCTCGTCGCGCACCCGGAGGGGCACGCCCAGGAAGGTGTGCATGGGTGGGTGGTTCGCGGGGAAGCCCACCGACTGGGGGTGCTCGCTGATGTCGTGCAGCCGCAGCGGCATCGGGTCGTGGATGAGCAGGCCCAGCACACCGAGACCGTGGGGGATGTCGCCGATCCGCGCGCGGGTCTCGTCGTCGACGCCATGGGTGATGAACTGGACGAGGTGGCCGTGCTCGGGGTCGAGGACGCCGAGGGCGCCGTACCGCGCGCCGACGAGCGAGCAGGCCGTCGAGACGATCCGCTGCAGCACCGTCGCGAGGTCCAGCTCGCTCGAGACGGCCACGACGGAGCTGAGGAGGCCGCTCAGGCGCTGGTGCGACTCGCGCACGGCACCGGCGCGTTCGCGCAGCTCCCGGAGCAGGTCGTCGAGGTCGATCCCCGAGAGGGAGGGCACGAACCCCGGGTCGTGCGGTTGCCCGTCCATCCCCCCATCGTAGGAGGAGTCGGGTTCCCGGCGTGGGGGTCTGTCAGGAAGCGGCCGCCTCCGCGAGGAGCCGGCGGCCGGACATCAGCCCCGGGGTGATGCGCACGAAGTGACGGCGCACGCCGCCCGCCCACGGGGCCAGCGGCAGCTGCTCGGCCCGCAGCACGGCGCTGACCGCGCTGATCTCCCGCAGCGTCCCGGTGACCAGGACGGACCAGCCGGTCATGGCCTCCTCGTCGAGGCTGTCCACCTCGAACGCCACGACTGCCCCACCCGCCCGCGCAGCCTTCAGGATCGCCCCGTCGTTGGTGCGGATCACCAGCGAGGTGCCGTCGACGGCAAAGTTGACGGGGAGGATGACCGGGAGCGCGTCACGGGTCACGGCGATGCGACCCACACTCGCTGTCGCCAGCAGTTGCAGGCATTCCTCGGTCGTGAGGTACTCGATGCGTTCCACCTGTCGAGTATCGAAGGGACGCGAGCCAACGGGGGAGGGCCAATGGTCCCCCTTGTGGAGATGGCGCGCCGACTGTGCGCACGGCGGCTGAGCGGCGACAATGTGACGCATGGAGACCCATCCCGAGCCCAGCGCGGCACAAGCCACCACGACAGGTGCGGAGGACGGCCTGGTGCGCGTCTACCTCCTCGATGACCACGAGATCGTCCGCCGCGGCCTCCGGGAGCTGCTCGAGGGCGACGGACGCATCGAGGTCGTGGGGGAGTCCGGGCTCGCGGAGGAGGCGACCCGCCGCATCCCGGCGCTGCGCCCTCACGTGGCCGTCCTCGATGGCCGGCTGCCGGACGGCAGCGGCGTCGACGTCTGCCGCGACATCCGGTCCGTGGACCCCAGCATCGCCTGCCTGATCCTCACGTCGTACGACGACGACGAGGCGCTGTTCCACGCGATCATGGCGGGCGCCTCCGGCTACGTGCTCAAGCAGATCCGCGGCAACGAGCTGATCGACGCCATCCTGCGGGTGGCCCAGGGCCAGTCGCTGCTCGACCCCCAGGTGACCGCGCGGGTGCTCGAGCGACTTCGTGGCGGGCACGACGAGGACGCCGCCCTCGCGGGCCTCACGGAGCAGGAGCGCCGGGTGCTCATGCACATCGCGGACGGCCTGACGAACCGCCAGATCGGGCAGGAGATGTTCCTCGCCGAGAAGACGGTCAAGAACTACGTCTCCAGCATCCTCGCCAAGCTCGGGATGGAGCGCCGCACCCAGGCCGCGGTCTTCGCGTCCAAGCTTCGCGAGAAGCCCTCGTAGCCGTCACGGCACCCCTGTCGAGGGGCCACGCGACGGGCGCCCTGGAGCACCAGCGCCTCGTCCCGTGGCCCTCGTCATGCCCGGCTCCACCAATGGGTTAGGCTCACCTAAGTAAAGTTAGCCTCACCTAACATCAGGAGTCTCCGGTGTCCCTCCGCCTCCCCGGGCTCGTCGCCGCCGCGGCCGTGGCCCTCCTCACCCTCACCGCCTGCGCGACCGGGCCTGCCGAGTCGCCCCGGGCAGCTGCCCAGCCGTCCGCGGGCGCCGACGCCTTCCCGGTCACCGTGAAGCACGCCTTCGGCGAGACGACGATCGTGAAGCAGCCCCGGCGCGTCGCGACCGTCTCGTGGGTCAACGCCGACGTCGCCCTCGCCCTCGGCGTCGTGCCCGTGGGCATGCCCAAGGACGAGTGGGGCGGCAACGACCAGGCCTCCACCCCGTGGAAGGACGCGGCCCTCGAGAAGGCAGGTGCCGCCCTCGGCAGCGCCAAGGCCCCGGCGCAGTACTCCGAGGCCGACGGGATCAACTACACGGAGGTCGCCAAGACCACCCCCGACGTGATCCTCGCGGCGTACTCGGGCCTGACCGAGGAGGAGTACGACAAGCTCTCCAAGATCGCTCCGGTCGTGGCCTACCCCGAGGTCGCCTACGGCACGCCGTGGCAGGAGAGCACCCGCCTGATCGGGCAGGCGCTCGGCAGGTCCGACGCCGCCGAGAAGCTGGTCGCCGACACCGAGAAGGCCATCACCGAGCAGGCGGCGAAGTACCCGCAGATCAAGGGCAAGACGTTCATCTACGGCAACCTCGAGCCCACCCGCGGCAGCGGCATCAACATCTACACCACCCAGGACAACCGCCCCCGCTTCCTCACCCAGATCGGCATGGAGCAGGCCGCCGTCGTCAAGGAGAACACCAAGGACTTCTTCCTCACCTGGTCGGAGGAGCGCGCCAACGAGCTCGAGGCCGACGTCTTCGTCACCTGGGTGCCCAGCACCACCACCAAGGACGCGATCACCAAGGACCCGCTGCTGGGCCAGATCCCGGCCGTCAAGCGAGGTGCCCTCGTCGCCGACCCCGACGAGACCCTGACGCTGAGCATCTCCGCGGCCAGCCCGCTGAGCCTGCCGTGGGCGCTCGACCGCTTCCTGCCCCAGCTGGCGGACGCGGCCGACAAGGCCTGATGTCACCACTCTCGACGTCACGCCGCACGGCAGGCCCGAAGCGGTCGCGGCAGCGTGTGCTCTCCCCGGCGGCGGTCGCCGTCGCCGGGGGTGCGCTGCTCGCCGCGGCCTGCGTGCTCTCCCTCGCCGTCGGCGCCCGCCCGGTGGGGTGGTCGACCCTGCTCGACACCTGGACCACCTTCGACCCCTCGCTGGGGGACCACCTCGTCGTGCAGTCGCGGGTGCCCCGCACCCTCACGGGCCTGCTCGCCGGGGCCGCGCTCGGCCTGGCCGGCGCGGCCATGCAGGGCGTGACGCGCAACCCGCTCGCCGACCCCGGCATCCTCGGGGTGAACGCTGGCGCCGCGCTCGCGATCGTCGCGGCCCTCTTCCTCTTCGGCATCGACGGCCCGGCCGGCTACCTGTGGTTCGCCTTCGCCGGCGCCGCTGCCGCGGCGGCCTGTGTGTATGCCGTGGCGAGCCTCGGGCGCGAGGGCGCCACCCCCGTCAAGCTCGCCCTCGCAGGGGCCGCCCTGAGCGCGGTGCTCGCCTCGGTGATGAACGCCCTGCTGGTGCTGAGCCAGCAGACGCTCGACCAGTTCCGCTTCTGGCAGGTCGGCTCGCTGAGCGGTGCCTCGACGGCCGAGCTGCGCACCGTCCTGCCGTTCGCGGTCGTCGGGGCGCTCGTGGTCGTCGCGCTGGGGCGCTCGCTCAACGGGCTGGCCCTGGGCGACGACCTCGCCCGTGGCCTCGGCCAGCGCGTCGCGCTGACCCGGGCGGCCACCGCGGTCGGGGTGGTGGTGCTCGTCGGAAGCGCCACCGCGCTGGCCGGCCCGATCGCCTTCGTCGGCCTCGTGGTCCCGCACCTGGTGCGTGCGCTCGTGGGTGGCGACCATCGCTGGCTGCTCCCGCTCTCGGCGCTGCTCGCGCCCGTGCTCCTGCTCACGGCCGACGTGACCGGCCGCGTCGTCACGCCGCCCGGCGAGGTGCAGGCCGGCATCATGACCGCGGTCGTCGGGGCGCCGGTGTTCATCGCGCTGGTGACCCGGCGCCGGGTGGCGGGGCTGTGAGCGCCGTGACCGTCGCCGCCCCGGCGGTGCGGCGGACGCGCAGCCGGGCGCGGCGGCACACCTCGATGGTGCTCGGTGGGCTCGCCGTCGCGGTCGTCGTGCTCTTCGCGGGCAACGTGCTGCTGGGCACCTACACGGTCACGATCCCCGACTTCGTGCGGATCGTGTCGGGCGAGACGATTCCCGGCGCCAGCTTCATCGTGCTCGAGAACAAGCTGCCCCGGGCCGTGCTCGCCGTCCTGGTCGGAGCCGCCTTCGGGGTCGCCGGTGCGGTCTTCCAGACGCTGCTGCGCAACCCGCTGGCGAGTCCCGACGTCATCGGCATCAGCATGGGCGCGAGCGCGGCAGCTGTCGTCGGCATCGCCTTCCTCGGTGTGAGCGGCCTTGCGCTGCAGGGATTCTCGATCGCTGGTTCGCTGCTCGTCGCCGCAGCGATCGCGTTGCTGTCGCGACGCGGCGACGTGGCGGGGCACCGCCTCGTCCTCGTCGGGATCGGCCTGGCCGCGGCGCTGCAGGCGGTCACCTCGTGGGTGCTGACCCGCACCGACATCCACGTGGCCGCCGAGGCGCTGGTGTGGCTCAACGGCTCGCTCAACAACGCCACCTGGGGGCGCGTGCGCACCCTCGCGCTCCTGTTGCTCGTGCTCCTCCCGGCCGCGGCCGTCGCTGCCCGCCGGCTGCCGGCCCTCGAGCTGGGGGAGGAGGCGGCCGTGGGCCTCGGCGTCCACCCGTTGCGCGGCAGGCTGGCCCTGCTCCTGGTCGCCACCACCCTCGCCGCGGCGGGGACGGCCGCGGCGGGGCCGGTCGCGTTCGTCGCGTTCCTCTCCGGGCCGATCGCGCGACGCCTGCTCCGGGGGCGGGTGTCGCTGCCGGCAGCAGCGCTGGTCGGGGCCGTGGTGGTGCTCGCCGCCGAGTTCGCCGCCGTGAACGCCGTGCCCGGGAGCGCCCTGCCCGTCGGGGTCGTCACCGGGCTGCTCGGCGGACCCTTCCTGCTGTGGCTGCTCGCCACGGCCAACCGAGTCGGCCGAGGAGGCTGAGATGGCACACCCCGCCCGCGACGACCACCCCACGGTCGACCACGCCGTCGAGCACCACACCCTCGAGGCCCGCGACCTCTGCCTCGCCTACGACGGGCGCGCCGTCGTCGATCGCCTCAGCCTGGAGGTGCCCACCGGGGCCGTGACGGCCGTCGTCGGGGCCAACGCCTGCGGCAAGTCGACCCTGCTGCGCGGCCTGGCCCGGGTGCTGCAGCCGCAGTCCGGCGCGGTGCTGCTCGACGGACGGTCGATCCACGATCGGCCCACCAAGGAGGTCGCCGCCGTGCTGGGCCTGCTGCCGCAGTCGCCGGTCGCCCCCGAGGGCATCACGGTCGCCGACCTCGTCGGCCGGGGCCGCTACCCGCACCAGGGCTGGTTCCGTCGCTGGACCGCGGAGGACGAGCAGGCCGTCGCCGAGGCGCTCGCCGCCACCGACACCGCCGAGCTGGCCGACCGCAACGTCGACGAGCTCTCCGGCGGGCAGCGCCAGCGCGTCTGGATCGCCATGGCGCTCGCGCAGCAGACCGACCTGCTGCTGCTCGACGAGCCCACGACCTTCCTCGACGTCGCCCACCAGGTCGAGGTGCTCGACCTGCTCGGCGACCTCAACCACGCGCGGGGCACCACCGTGGTGCTCGTGCTGCACGAGCTCAACCTCGCCGCCCGCTACGCCGACCACCTCGTCGCGATGCGGGACGGGCAGGTCGTGGCCGATGGGCCGCCGGCCGACGTCGTCACCGAGGAGCGCGTGCGCGAGGTCTTCGGCATGGACTGCCGCGTCGTCCCCGACCCGGTGGCGGGCACCCCGATGGTCGTGCCGATCGGCCGCCGCCGGGCGACGAGGTCCACACCCGCCACGGCGGCCGCGCCCGCCGACCGAGTCGCCGACCGACCCGCCGACCGAGTCGCCGACCGGCCCGCCGACCCGTCCCTGTCAGGAGCCCGCGCATGACCGTCACCGCCGCCCCGCCCGCCATGCTCGCCTTCGACGTCGAGGTCACCGCCGTCCGCCGGCTCGGCCCGTCGATGGTGCGCGTCACCTTCGGCGGTGAGTGCCTCAGCCGCTTCGGTGGCGGCGGGCCGCTCGGCCCCCGCGACCTGCGCGTCAAGCTGATGTTCCCTGCCCCCGGCCACCCGCTGCCGGACCTGTCCGACCTCTCCGCAGGCTGGTACCAGCGGTGGCTGGCCCTCGACCCGTGGACCCGCGGATCCATGCGCACCTACACCGTGCGCCGCGCCCGCACGGCCGGCGCCGTCCCGCAGATCGAGATCGACTTCGTCCTCCACGGGCACTCCCCGACGGAGACGGGGCCGGGCTCGGGGTGGGCTGCGCAGGCCGCCCCCGGTCAGCGGCTGGTGGTGATCGGCCCGCACGCCGGCACCACGGCATACGGCGGCATCGAGTGGCAGCCCCCCGCGGCGGCCGACGGCGGCGGGGTGCGGGTGCTGCTCGCCGGGGACGAGACGGCGGTGCCGGCCATCGGGTCGATCCTCGAGTCCCTGCCGTCCGGGTATGCCGGGTGCGCCCTCCTCGAGGTCCCCACGGCGCAGGACGCAGTAGCCCTGGATGGCGGCGGGGTGGAGGTGCGGTGGCTCGCCCGGGACGGTCGCGCCCGGGGTGAGCTGCTGGGCGCGGCGGTGCGCGAGGTGCTGGGCGCGCAGGTGCGAGAGGTCCCGGGGGAGGGCGCCCGGCCCGGAGGCGTCCCCGACCTGCCCGAGGTCGACGTCGACGCCGAGGTCCTCTGGGACACACCGACGGCCGTCGTCCCGGACGCGGGCCCCGGCCCGGGTGGTGGTGGGCCCGGCGAGTGGTACGCGTGGGTGGCCGGCGAGGCCTCGGTCGTGCGCGACCTGCGCCGCCTGCTGGTCCGCGACCTCGGGCTGCCGCGCGACTGCGTGGCCTTCATGGGGTACTGGCGGCAGGGGCGTGCGGAGCGGGTCTGAGGGCCGCGCCGGGGACGGGGCGAGCGACCCGCCCGCGCCGAGGGCAGGCAGGTGTGTCCAGAATGTGGAACGGTCGTTCCGCCATCTGGCAGGCGCGTTACCAGTGTGACTTGTGTGACTCCTGAGTAGTCACCCCGTTAGTCACTGTGGGCCATCTTCGGCCCCGGGACTTCCCCCCGTCCCCGGGCCGGGGGCGAGGATGGGTCACGAGAAGGGGGTCCTCTCGTGAACGTCGCCTCGGCTGTGATCATCGCGCTTGCCGGCATCACCGTGCTCGGCAACAGCGAGGCGGCGCCCCAGCCACCGGCGCCGCCCCCGTCCTCGGTGACCGGGTCGGCGCCGCCCACCAGCACCACCCCGCCGGTGGTGGACGTCGCGGGACCTGCCGCGGCGGAGAGCGTGACCCTCACGATGCGCCCGATCCCCTACCCGCCGGCTATCGACCCGCCACCTGCCGACCCGGTCGACCTGCAGCGCTCGGGCGTCCTGATCGCCGCCTACCGGTCGGCGGCCGATGCCGCGCCGCCGGCATGCCGCCTGCCCGTCGCGCTGCTCGCCGCCATCGGGCAGATCGAGTCCGGCTCGGCGGGCGGCCGCGAGATCCTCCCCGACCACCGGGTCGACCCGGCCATCTACGGGCCGGTGCTCGACGGTGGCCCGTTCGCTGCCATCGTCGACACCGACGGCGGGCTGTTCGACGGCGACGTGGTCTGGGACCGTGCGGTCGGCCCCATGCAGTTCATCCCCAGCACGTGGCGGCTGTCCGGCGTCGACGGCGACGGCGACGGGCTCGCCGACCCGCAGAACGTCTACGACGCGGCGCACTCCGCCGCGGGTTACCTGTGCCGCGGGAACCGCGACCTGTCGCAGGCGCGCGACCTGCGCGCGGCCATCTGGTCCTACAACCACTCCGCGGAGTACGTCGTCGCAGTGCTGGAGTGGATGGCGTACTTCACCGAGCGCGGGCTCGGCTCCCTGGGCCAGGTCGGCTTCCTGGTCTCCTCGGGCGGCCGCGCCAGCGAGCTGGCCGGCCCAGGGGTGTCGGCGGCCGGCTCGCCCACCACCACCGGCCCGGTGACGGCGGGCCCGACGACGACCGGCCCGACCACCGCGGGCCCCTCCGCGACGACCGAGCCGGTTCCGGGCCCGGTGACGACCACAGCGCCCGGCCCCACCACGACCTCGGGCACGGGAGGTCCGACCGACCCGGGTGACCCGACCTCGTCGCCGACCGGGACCGTGCCCACCGACACGTGGACCACGCCGGGGCCGACCACCACGACTCCCGGGCCGACGACCACCACCCCGGAGCCGACGACCACCACCTCGCCGACCACGACGCCCACGACTGAGCCGACCACGCCCGCCAGCTGCCCGAACGCGACCGAGACCGGCACCACGACGACGACCACCACCACGGACCCCACGGCACCGACACCGACGAGCACCGGCTGCACGACGACGACCGCCGCCACGGTGACCGCGACGGACGGCCCGGTCACGACCACCTCCGCGCCCGCGCCGCAGCAGACCTCGACGCCCTGACACCCGCCGGGCCGTGGGCCGGGGCGTCCGTGACGCCGCCCAGGACGTGAGACGGGTCGCACCGCGCGCACGTGCGGGGCGGCCGCGGCATACAGGTCTCGCTATCGTTGTTGAGGCGTGAGCAGACCAGGTCATCGAGGACGGTCCACCCAGCGGGGGTGGCCGTCCTCGTGCGTTTCGAGGAGAGGGTCCGTATGCCGTCGCAGGAGGAAGCAGTGAGCCGCCGCCACCGTGTGGTGGTGATCGGCTCCGGGTTCGGTGGGCTGTTCGGCACCCAGGCCCTCAAGCGGGCCGACGTCGACATCACCCTCGTCGCCCGCACCACCCACCACCTGTTCCAGCCCCTGCTCTACCAGGTCGCCACGGGCATCCTCTCCGAGGGTGAGATCGCGCCGGCGACCCGCGAGGTGCTCGCGCGGCAGAAGAACGCGCGGGTGCTGCTCGGCACGGTCACGCACATCGACCTCGCCGCCAGGACGGTGACCTCCAAGGTGCTCGACCGCGAGACC
This sequence comes from Pedococcus sp., assembly GCF_036554925.1. NCBI lineage: Bacteria > Bacillati > Actinomycetota > Actinomycetes > Micrococcales > Intrasporangiaceae > Pedococcus > Pedococcus sp. Next base: position 11,661 of record NZ_DATBMI010000079.1, on the reverse strand, counting down.
GTCACGCCCTACGACACGCTCCTGGTGGCTGCGGGTGCCGGGCAGTCGTACTTCGGCAACGACCACTTCGCCCGCTACGCGCCGGGGATGAAGAGCATCGACGACGCCCTCGAGCTGCGCGGCCGCATCTTCGGCGCGTTCGAGTGGGCCGAGCTGGCCAGCACGCCGAAGGAGATCGAGCGCCTCATGACGTTCGTCGTCGTGGGGGCGGGCCCCACCGGTGTGGAGATGGCCGGCCAGATCGCCGAGCTGTCGCGCCGCACCCTGCGGCGCGACTTCCGGCGCATCGACACCAGCCGCGCGCGGATCATCCTGCTCGACGCCGCCCCGCAGGTCCTCGGCGCGTTCGGCGACCACCTCGGCGGCAAGGCCACCGAGAAGCTGCAGCAGATCGGCGTGGAGGTCCAGCTCGGGGCCAAGGTCGTCGGCGTCGACGCGACCGGCATCGACGTGGAGGACTCCGACGGTCACCGCCGCCGCATCGAGGCGGTGACCAAGGTCTGGGCGGCAGGGGTGCAGGCCTCGGAGCTCGGGGCGCAGCTCGCGGAGCAGTCCGGCGCCGAGATCGACCGCTCGGGGCGCGTGCTCGTGGGCGACGACCTCACCCTGCCGGGCCACCCGGAGGTGTTCGTCGTCGGCGACATGGCCTCGCTGAAGGGCTACCCGGGCGTGGCGCAGGTCGCGATCCAGGGTGCGCGGTATGCCGCCGACCAGGTCAAGCGGCGCCTCGCCGGCCAGGAGCCGCGCGGCCCGTTCGAGTACCACGACAAGGGCTCGATGGCGACGATCTCGCGCTTCAGCGCCGTCGCCTCGATCGGCAAGCTGCACTTCAGCGGGTTCACCGCGTGGCTGCTGTGGCTGGCGGTGCACCTCGTCTACATCATCGGCTTCAAGCACCGGCTGACCACGCTGCTGCACTGGGCGGTCAGCTTCGTCGGCCGGGGCCGGTCGGAGCGCACGGTCACGGAGCAGCAGGTCTTCGCCCGCACCGCGATCGAGGACCTGGGGGAGGAGTACGCCCCCTCGCTCCCGAGGGTGCCGGAGGACCGCAAGGCGCCCCCGCAGTCGGTGGCCCAGGCCCGCGACGAGGCCTCGCGCAGCGCCTGAGTGACAGGTGGGGCGACCGGCCCCCGAGACACCGCGGTTGCCTCGCTGTGTGTTGGTTTGCCGCCGTCATCGTGTCGGTGACCCCGCACACCCGGTTGTGAGGCGAAAGGCGCCGCGCCGAGGAAGAGCGGTGCCGCGCCGAGGAGGCTGGGGTCCGCCACCTTCGCCTAGGGTGGCGGCATGCCGCTGGACTACCCGATCCACGAGACGACGCTGGCCAACGGCCTGCGCGTGGTCGTCTCGCCCGACACCAGTGTCCCCAACGTCACCGTGAACCTCTGGGTGAACGTCGGCTCGCGCCACGAGTCGCCGGGGCGCACCGGCTTCGCCCACCTCTTCGAGCACCTGATGTTCCAGGGGTCGCGCAACGTCGCCAGCGGCGAGCACTTCACCCGGCTCATGGCCGAGGGCGGCCGGCTCAACGCCACGACCTGGTTCGACCGCACCAACTACTTCGAGACCGTGCCGAAGGGGGCGTACGAGCTGGCCCTCTGGATGGAGGCCGACCGTCACGGCCGCCTCCTCGACGCGGTCACCCAGGAGAACCTCGACAACCAGCGCGACGTGGTCAAGGAGGAGAAGCGGCAGCGCTACGACAACGTGCCCTACGGCAACGCCCTGATCGAGACGTATGCCGCGGTGTTCCCCCCGGAGCACCCGTACCACCACCCCACGATCGGCTCGATGGAGGACCTCGACGCCGCGAGCCTCGAGGACGTCCACGCGTTCTTCCGACGCTTCTACGGGCCGAACAACACGGTGCTGACGCTGGTCGGCGACCTCACGCCGGAGGAGGGGTTCGCGGCGGCCGAGCGCTACTTCGGCCCGCTGCCCGCCTCCGCCGAGCCCCCGAGGGGCAACCTGCCGCAGCTCGAGCCGATCACGGAGGCCGTGCGGGTCGAGCGGGTGGAGGAGGTGCCCAACGACCGGCTCCACCTCGCCTTCCGGCTGCCGGTCGACAACACCGACGATTACTTCGCCGGCTCGCTGGCCCTGGACATCATCGGCGGGCTCGGCACCTCCCGGCTGGTGCAGCGGCTGGTGCGCCGCGAGCAGGTGGCCAACGCCGTCCAGGCGCACAGCATGGGCTTCGTCGACGGGGTCTCGCTCGGCTTCATGGTGCTCGACATCGCCGACGGCCAGGACGCCGACGACGTCGAGGCCCGCGCCCTCGAGGAGCTCGAGCGGTTCAGCCGGGAGGGGCCGACGCCCGTCGAGATGGAGTCCGCGCTGGCGCAGGCCGAGCGCTCCTGGCTGCATGCGCTGGCCAGCCAGGAGGAGCGTGCCGACGCCATCAGCCAGCACGTCCTGCTGCACGACGACGCGCAGTTCATCAACACCTACCTCGACCGGCTGACGGCGATCACCGCCGAGCAGGTCCAGGCCGCGGCCCAGCGCTGGCTGCGCCCGCAGAGCCGGGCCGTCGTCGCCCACCTGGTCGACCGTGAGGAGGAGGCCGCGTGAGCGCCCGTCCCGACAGCACCACCGAGACCACCGGCCCTGGTGACTCCCCAGCCACCCGCCCAGAGGTCGTCCCCCCACAGGCGTGGGCCTTCCCCGAGCCGGCGCGGCACCAGCTCTCCAACGGCATCTCGCTGCTGGCCTACGACATCCCCGGCCAGTACGTCATCTCCGTGCGGACCGTGCTGCCGCTCCCGCTGTCGGCAGAGCCCCGCGAGCTCGAGGGCGTCGCCGCGATCACCTCGCGTCTCCTCGACGAGGGCACCGCCCGGCACACCTCCGAGGAGTTCGCGGAGCTGCTGGAGCGCAAGGGGATCGCGCTCGGTGCGGGCATGACCGACAGCGGCCTCAGCGTCGACCTCGACGTGCCGAAGCGCCGTCTCCCGGAGGCGCTCGACCTGCTCCGGCAGGCCCTCGCCGACCCCGTCTTCCCCGAGGCCGAGGTGGCCCGCCACATCAAGACCCGCCTCGCGGAGATCGAGCAGGAGCGGGCGATGGCACCGCACCGGGCGGCCCGCGAGTTCATCGCCACGTTCTTCGACGGCGACGAGAGGGCGTCACGCCCGAGCGCCGGCACGGCCGCGACCGTCTCCGCGATCACCCGCGAGGACATCGCCGCCTTCCACCGCAGGTTCATCGGCCCGCGTGGGATGACCGTCGTCGTCGCCGGCGACCTCTCGGGCATCGACCTCCCCGGGCTGGCCGACACCCAGCTCGGGGTCTGGCGCTCGGAGGGCCAGGAGGCCGTCGACGCCAGCGCCCTTCCGGTGCGCGCCGGTGACGCCGCCCGCATCGTGCTCGTCGACCGGCCGGGCTCGGTGCAGAGCGAGCTCGCCGTGGGGTGCGCCGGCCCGGACCGGCGTGTCGAGGACGGCTGGGCGCCCTACCCGGTGCTGGCCTTCGTGCTCGGCGGGTCGCCGAACGCGCGGGTCGACGCCGTCCTGCGCGAGGAGAAGGGCTTCACGTACGGCATCCGCTCGGGCTTCCGGCCACGACGCCGCGGCGGCCTCTTCCTGACGACGGGCTCGGTCCGGGCCGACTCCACCGTGGAGTCGGTGCGGCTGCTGCTCGACATCCTGGAGTCGGGTCGGGAGGGCTTCTCCGACGACGAGGTCCGCTCTGGCGTCGACTTCATCAGCAAGACCGCGCCCGGCCGCTTCGCCACGGCCGACGCCGTCGCCGACGAGGCCGCGACCCTGGCCCTCGACGGGCTGACCACGCAGTTCACCACCGACAACCTCACCGCGATGCAGGGTCTGGACAGCGCGGCCCTGGTGCAGGCGTACACCCGGTGGGCCGACGGCGCGTGGACCGTCGTCGTGGTCGGCGACGCCAGCCTCTACGCCGACCAGCTCCGAGCCCTCGGCAGGGGAGAGGTCACCGTCGTCCCCAACTGACCCACCCACCGACCCCACCGCACCCACCCACCCACCCGTTCGAGGTAAAAACGCCGGCGATCACCGGCGATTCCACGTCGAACCGGAGGGACAGCAGCGGGGCCTGTGGACAGCGGCCGAGAGGACGACGCGGTCTCGGCGACGCTTCCGGGGTGACGACGCGCCGCACTCCTCGAGCCGCCCTCAAGGCCGTGGCCCATGACGGCGTGCTCTCGCGGGCGGAGCTGCGCCGCCACGGGTGGGACCGTGACGCGGTCGCCCGTCAGGTGCGCGCCGACCGGTGGAGCTGCCACGGCACCCAGACGGTCGCCCTCCACACCTCCCACCTCGGCGAGGAGGCCGGGCGCTGGCGAGCCATCTGGGAGGTCGGGACGCGGGTCGCCGCCCTCGACGGCGTGACCGCTCTCCAGGCGGCCGGGCTGGTGGGCTTCGAGGACGACCGGGTCCACGTGTCGGTGAAGCACACCGCCACCGTGACGGAGGTGTCGGGAGTCCGCGTGCACAAGGTCATCCGCCGCAGCGCAGGAGAGCTGGTCGGGGGCGGCATACCTCGGACCACGCCGGCGGTGGCAGCGGTCAGGGCGGCCCACTGGGCGGTCAGCGACCGGCAGGCGGCACTGCTGATGGTGATGCCGGTGCAGCAGCGACTCATCACGGGACACCAGCTCGTGGCGGCCACCCGGCGGGTGCGCGGGCGGACGCGCCGACGGTTCATCCGCCTCGTCGCCCACGACATCGCCGACGGCGCGCAGTCCCTCGGTGAGCTCGACTTCGCGACACTCTGCCGCTCCCGTGGCCTGCCGGAGCCGAGCCGGCAGGTGGTCGTCCGAGGGCCGAAGGGCAGGGTCTACCTCGACGTGCGGTGGGACGACGCCGACCTCGTGGTCGAGATCGACGGTGCGCAGCACACGTGGGGGTTGGCGTCGACGGACGACCAGTTCCGGCAGAACGACGTCGTCATCCGGGGCGACCGGGTGCTCCGCATGACGTTGCTGGGCCTGCGGCTGGCTCCCGATGCGTTCATGGACCAGGTGTGCCAGGCGTACGCCCTGTTCCGCCGGCGCTGACGCCGCGGGTGCGGCCCCGGTTGACGCCCCGGCTGCCGCCCGGTTCGACGTGGAATCGCCGGGAAACACCGGCGTTTTTACCTCCACCCGGGGGCGGGGGCGGGGCGGGAGGGGCGGGGCGGGGCGGGAGTCAGTCGGTGCCGATGCGCTGGAGCACCTCGTCGTGCAGCAGGCCGTTGGTGGCGACGGCGTTGCCGCCCCACGGGCCGGGCCGGCCCGCCAGCGACGTGAACCGCCCGCCGGCCTCGGTCACGATCGGTACGAGGGCGGCCATGTCGTAGACCGCCAGCTCCGGCTCGGCCGCGATGTCGACCGCACCCTCCGCCACGAGCATGTAGGACCAGAAGTCGCCGTACGCCCGCGTGCGCCAGCAGTCGTCCATGAGCCCGACGAACTCGTCGTAGCGGTCGATGCCGCGCCAGCCCTTCAGGCTCGAGTAGGACAGCGAGGCGTCCTCGATCCTCGACACCTTCGAGACGTGGATCCGCTTGGCCGAGGACAGGCTGCGGCCCGACCACGCGCCCGAGCCGTTGGCGGCCCACCAGCGACGGCCGAGTGCCGGCGCCGCGACGAGCCCGAGGACCGGCATCTCGTTGTCGACCAGCGAGATCAGCGTGGCCCAGGCCGGCACGCCGCGGACGAAGTTGTGGGTGCCGTCGATGGGGTCGATGACCCACCGCCGCGGTCCGTGGCCGGTCGTCTCGAACTCCTCGCCCTCGACGGCGTCGCGCGGCCGGGTCCGCTTGAGCTGCATCCGGACGAGCTCCTCGGCGGCCTTGTCCGCGTCGCTCACGAGGGTGAGGTCCGGCTTGGACTCGACGGCCAGGTCCTCGGCGCGGAAGCGGGACATCGTGATCCGCTCCACGGCGTCGGCCAGCACATGCGCCAGGCGGAGGTCATCGTCATAGGTGGCCACCCGGCGAGGCTAGCCCCTCCCGTCGCCGGCGGCTCGCAGCGCCACGTCCGCCGGCTGCCCGCGACCGGGGTTCGAGCCCGATCTGTGACCGCGTGACGGGTGCCGGGCCCGCGTCCGGGGGCTACGGTCGGGGCACAGCACCCCCAAGGAAGGTGGCCACCGTGTTCGACACCATCGCCGGGCTTCCCGTCCACGCCCTGGTCGTCCACGGGGTGGTGGTCCTGCTCCCGCTGATGTCCCTCGTCACGGTGGCGTGGGCGTTCGTCCCCTCGGCCCCGGCCAGGGTCGGGTATGCCGTGGTGGCGGGGAACGCGCTGGTGGTCGTCATGACGTTCGTGGCCCGGTTCAGCGGGGAGGCCCTGCACCGGCGGCTCGGCGGGAACGTCGCGGTCGAGCACGGGCAGATCGCCACCCTGCTGCCGTTCTTCGCCCTGTCGGTGCTGTTCGCCTCCGTCCTCGTCCAGGGCCTCCGCTCCGGCGGCGTCGGGGTGCCGCTGCGGCTGCCCGGCGTGCTCACCGCTGTGGTCGTGGCCGTCGCGCTGGTGTGGACCGTGCGGACCGGGCATTCCGGCTCCGAGGCGGTCTGGGGCGAGATCGTCCGCAACACCAGCCCCTAGCCTGCGTCGATTTCCGCAGGGCCCGACCCCTCCCGGGAGAGTTGGCGGCGATTGGCCAACGAGACGGTCACGTTTTTGTCTCGGCTTGTCCCAGACGGTCGTTTTCGTGGGGGGCGTGGTCTTTCATGGGTGCCACACACCGACGCCCTGCGCGTTACAGGGCTGCGCTCCACCCGGCGCGTGGCTCGGCACACCGTTCGACTCGAACGGCTGACCCTAAGTAGGAGGACATCCATGCGAGGAACTGCTCGCACGGTGGCTACGTTTGCCGGCATCTCCGCCGCCGCGCTGCTTGCCGCAGCCTGTGGTGGCGGCGAGAGCGGCGACGCGGCCAACACGACGGCTGGCGGCAAGACCGGCGGCTCGATCACCGTCCGGGGCTGCAACCCCGAGAACCCGCTGGTTCCCAGCAACACCACCGAGACCTGTGGTGGCAACGTTCTGGACGCGTCGACCGCCAAGCTGGTGCACTACAACCCGGAGACGGCTGCTCCCGAGAACGACATCGCGGAGTCCATCACCACCGAGGACAACCAGACCTTCACCGTCAAGCTGGTCAAGGGCTACAAGTTCCACGACGGCACCGAGGTCAAGTCGAAGAACTTCGTCGACGCCTGGAACTACGCCGCCTACGGCCCGAACGCGCAGTCCTCCGGTTACTTCATGGAGCCCATCGAGGGCTTCGGCGACATGCAGTGCTCGGACGACGAGTGCAAGGCCAAGCCGAAGGCCGACAAGCTCACCGGTCTGAAGGTCGTCGACGACCACACCTTCACCATCAAGACCACCGAGAAGGTCTCGAACCTCCCGGTCCGTCTGGGCTACACCGCGTTCTCCCCGCTCCCCGACGCGTTCTTCAAGGACCCGAAGGCCTACGGCGAGAAGCCGATCGGCGCCGGCCCCTTCAAGGTCGACTCGTGGACCAAGAACACCGAGATCAAGCTCTCGAAGTTCGCCGAGTACTCCGGCAAGTTCGGCGGCAAGCTCGACGCGATCACGTTCAAGATCTACCAGGACGCTGAGGCGGCCTACAACGACGTCATCGCCAACCAGCTGGACATCACCGACGAGGTCCCGTCCAGCGCGCAGATCGACGACAAGTACAAGACGGACCTGCCTGACCGCAACGCCCAGAAGGCCGTTGGTGTCATCCAGACCATCACCTTCCCGCCGACCAAGGTCGACCCGAACTACGCGGACCCGAAGGTGCGTCAGGCGATCTCCATGGCGATCGACCGCGACACCATCATCAAGCAGATCTTCAACAACACCCGCAAGCCCGCCACCGGCTGGGTCTCCCCGGTCGTGGACGGCTACAAGGCCGACCAGTGCGGTGAGTGGTGCAAGTTCGACCCGGCGAAGGCCAAGGCCAAGCTGGCCGAGGCCGGCGGCTTCAAGGGCGGCAAGATCACGCTGTCCTACAACGCCGACGCTTCGCACAAGGGTTGGACCGAGGCGACCTGCAACTCCATCAAGGGCGCCCTCGGTGTCGACTGTGTCGCCACCCCGGTCGTGGACTTCTCCACCTTCCGCACGCAGATCGGCGAGCGCAAGATGAAGGGCATGTTCCGCACCGGCTGGCAGATGGACTACCCGTCGATCGAGAACTTCCTGGCCCCGATCTTCAAGACCGGCGCGTCCTCCAACGACGGTGACTACAGCAACCCGGCCTTCGACAAGCTGCTCGTCGAGGGTGCTGCCGCCACCGACCCGGCCGAGGCCAACAAGAAGTACCAGGAGGCCGAGGCTCTCCTCGCCAACGACTTCCCGGCCATCCCGATGTGGTACTCCACCGCCACCATGGGCTGGTCCGACAAGGTCACCGGCGTGAAGATCACCGCTTTCGGCACGATCGACTTCGCGTCGGTCTCCATGAAGTGATCCGGTCCACCTGCTCGCAGGTGACCACGTAGTTAGCGTCATCGGCCTGCCAGCTGACAGCTGGCAGGCCGATGGCCTGCTCGGCGGAGGGCTTATCCTGTCCTACGCTGAGCGCCGCCTGAGCGACTATGTTGTCTACGAGACACCACAGCCCGGGGCCCCTACGGCACCCGCTCGGTCCGGCGGTTGGTTCCCATGACCACGCATCCGGCGACACCCCCTGCCGGAGCGTCAGAAATCTGAGGAGGTGACGTGGGCAAGTACATCGTGCGGCGACTGCTCCAGATGATCCCGGTGATCCTTGGCGCTACGTTCCTGATATTTGCCATGGTCTTCGCCCTGCCGGGAGACCCCACCGCCGGCAAGTGTGGCGAGCGCCCCTGCCCGCCGGCCTACGTCGCGAAGTTCAAGGAAGAGCACAACCTCAACGACCCGCTGCTGGTCCAGTACGGCAAGTACCTGGGCAAGCTCGTCCAGGGTGACCTCGGCACGAGCTTCTACGGCGTCCCCGTCAAGGACGAGCTCGCGAGCCGCTACGTGACGACCGGCAAGCTGGCGCTGATGGCGGTCCTCTGGGAGACCATCATCGGCATCTCCGCCGGTGTCCTCGCCGGCATACGAAAAGGCAAGTTCATCGACAACCTGGTCCTGGTGAGCACGCTCTTCGTCATCTCCATCCCGGTCTTCGTCATCGGCGCCACGGCGCAGATGTTCCTCGGTGTCAGGTGGGGCATCTTCCCCGTCACGGTGTCGTCCGAGGCGACGTTCTACGAGCTGCTGCTCCCGTCGTTCGTGCTGGCCTCCGCCTCGGTCGCGTACATCGCCCGGCTCACCCGCACCAACATGGTCGAGAACCTCCGCGCCGACTACGTGCGCACGGCCATCGCCAAGGGCCTGACCCGGCGGCGTGCGGTCGGCATGCACACCCTGCGCAACTCGCTCATCCCGGTCGTGACGTACATCGGCGTCGACGTGGGCGCGCTCCTCGGTGGCGCCATCGTCACCGAGCGCATCTTCAACATCCAGGGTGTGGGTGGCTTCCTCTTCCGCAGCATCGGCGCCCGCGACGGCGTGGCCGTCGTCGGCACCGTCACCGCCCTGGTGGTCGTCTACCTCTTTGCCAACCTCATCGTCGACCTGCTGTACGGCGTGCTTGACCCAAGGATCAGCCATGACTGAGGCCACCACCATCGAGGCCGCGGCGGAGACCGCCTCCCCGCGCGCCATTGCCGAGGGCGGCGCCCGCTCCCTGGCGTCCGACGCCTGGCGGCAGCTGAAGAAGAACCCGATCTTCTGGGTCTCCATCGTGCTGATCACGATCTTCGTCGTGATGGCCGCGGTCCCGCAGCTCTTCACCTCGACCGACCCCGCCGCGGCCGTCCTCAAGGACGCCCGGGCGAAGCCGAGCGCGGACGCCTGGTTCGGCCGCGACATCCAGGGCTACGACATCTACGCCCGCACCGTCTACGGCGCCCGCGCCTCGATCCTGGTCGGCGTCTTCACCACGCTCTCCACGGTGCTCCTGGGTGTCCTGCTCGGCGTCGCCGCCGGCTTCAACGGCGGCTGGATCGACACGCTGATCTCCCGCATCACGGACGTCTTCCTGGCGACCCCGCTGCTGCTCGGCGGCATCCTGTTCATGGCCTCGTTCCCGAACGACGTCAACTCGGCGTACCTCGTCGTGGTCGGCAAGGTCGTGCTGGCACTGGCCCTGCTGGGCTGGCCCAGCCTCGCGCGGCTGATGCGCTCGAGCGTGCTCCAGGTCAAGCCGAACGACTACGTGCAGGCGGCGCGCGCCCTGGGCGCGTCCCCGTGGCGGATCATCCGCTCGCACATCCTCCCCAACGCGATGGCGCCGGTGATCGTCGTGGCGACGATCAACCTCGGTGTCTACATCTCGGTGGAGGCGACGCTGTCGTTCCTCGGCATCGGCCTGACGGCACCGGCCATCTCCTGGGGTGTGCAGATCTCGGACGCCCTGGTCGCCCTGCGCACCACACCTCACATCCTGCTCTTCCCGAGCATCTTCCTGAGCCTGACGGTCCTGGCGTTCATCATGCTCGGCGATGCCGTGCGCGACGCCTTCGACCCCAAGACGCGCTGAGCCCGGGACGAACGGGAGAAAGACGCACATGACAACCACTGCATCCAGCGAGGCCAGCACGCGTGGCGAGGCCCGCAAGCGGGCGACCGCCGAGTCGCTCTACAAGCCCAAGGACGGCCTGCTCCTCGAGGTCGACGACCTCTACGTGGAGTTCCACACCGACGACGGCATCGCGAAGGCCATCAACGGCGTGTCGTTCGACCTGTACCAGGGCGAGACGCTCGCGATCCTCGGCGAGTCCGGTTCGGGCAAGTCCGTGACGGCCCAGGCCATCATGGGCATCCTCGACATGCCGCCGGCCAAGATCCCGGCGGGCCAGGTCCGCTACTGCGGCCAGGACCTGCTGACCATGCCGGAGGACCAGCGTCGCAAGACCCGCGGTCCCGAGGTCTCGATGGTCTTCCAGGACGCCCTGTCCTCGCTGAACCCGGTCTTCCCGGTCGGCTGGCAGATCGCCGAGATGTTCCGCCAGCACCGCGGCCTGAACAAGTCGGACGCCTACGAGCGTGCGATCAAGCTCATGCAGCGCGTGCAGATCCCCGCAGCCAAGGAGCGGGTCAAGGCCTACCCGCACCAGTTCTCGGGCGGCATGCGCCAGCGCATCATGATCGCGATGGCCATCGCGCTCGACCCGGCGGTGCTCATCGCCGACGAGCCGACGACCGCGCTCGACGTCACGGTGCAGGCGCAGATCATGCAGCTGCTCCAGGAGCTGCAGGAGGAGCGCCAGATGGGGCTCATCCTGATCACCCACGACCTGGGCGTCGTGGCGGACGTCGCCGACAAGATCGCGGTCATGTATGCCGGCCGGATCGTCGAGCGCGCGGACGTGTACGACCTGTACCGCGCACCGGCACACCCGTACACCAAGGGTCTGCTGGAGTCGATCCCGCGCCTGGACCAGAAGGGCCAGAACCTCGCGGCGATCGGTGGCCTGCCGCCGAACCTCATGGCGATCCCGTCCGGCTGCGCGTTCAACCCGCGCTGCCGCTACGCGCAGGACATCTGCACCAAGGACCGCCCCGAGCTCCGCGAGGTCGTTCCCGGCCGTGAGGCCGCCTGCCACTTCTCCGAGGAGGTCCTCAATGGCTGAGGCCATTCTGACCGCGAC
>NZ_DATBMI010000029.1:0-4975 GCF_036554925.1 Pedococcus sp. | reverse complement strand
GAGGGGCCAGAATGGTGGATTGCCCGGCGAGAGGTGGTGGCCACGGAGCCGGGGTTGCCCTCGGATCCGGACTCGCGTGCCCGAGGCGCACCTCAGACACAGTGTTCAAAGATACCGCCTGCCCAGTGGCCCACCAAATCGTCTGGCCTCCCTCGGGCGGGCCTGCTGCGGCAGCCGGCCCCCTCCCGGCCCACGCCCCGGCCGGCCGGCGCGGGCAGCCGTGACGGAGGAGTGGCCCGGCGGGCGCTGCTACCGTTTCAGCGCACGCCAACGACCACCCCTGGAGGGCTCCCGTGAAACTGTTGCTCGAGCGGGGGCGTCCTCTGCTGGTGCAGTTCACGAAGTTCGGGCTCGTGGGCGCGATGGGCTTCGTCGTGGACGTCGGCGGGTTCAACCTGCTGCGCTACGCGGGAGGGGCGGGGCCGCTGTACGACTACCCGCTCAGCGCCAAGGTGGTGTCGGCGGTGGCGGCCACGGCCGTGTCCTGGCTGGGTAACCGCTACTGGACCTTCCGGCACACCCGCCGCAAGGCCGCGCACCACGAGTTCCTGCTCTTCAGCGTCATGGCGACGATCGGCACCGGGATCGCCATGGCCTGCCTGTGGTTCTCCCACTACGTGCTCGACCTGCGCTCCCCCCTTGCGGACAACATCTCGGCCAACGGCATCGGACTCGCGCTGGCGATGGCGTTCCGCTTCTGGGCCTACCGCCGCCACGTCTTCAGCGAGGACAACGACGGAAGTGCCCTGGCCGAGGCGGCCGAGCCGTCCCACCGGCAGGAGGCGCGGGCCGGCGTCAGCGGCCCTTCCTGATCTGCCCCCGCCGCAACCACATCCGCAGCGTCAGCCGGATCATCTCGAAGCCGAGCGAGAGCGTCTTCCCCAGCTCCCCGGTGACGGAGGAGACCCCCACCCGTGGGTGGTAGTTGACCGGGACCTGAACCATGCGGGCACGCATGATGACGCTGATGAGCAGCATCTCCAGGCCGTAGGCGGACCCATCGAGCCGGGACCTGTCCAGAATGGCCCGGGCCTGCTCGCGGGTCATCACCCGGAACGTGCAGCCGACGTCGCTCAGGTAGGAGGTGTTGTAGAGGACCTCGATCTTCTTGGCGACAGCCCAGTTGCCCCACCGGAGGAACCAGCCCATGTTCGCGCCGTCCCAGATGAAGTTGGAGACGGTCCGCGACCCCAGGACGATGTCGCACTCCGGCATGAAGGCGAGCAGCTTGACGAGGTCCTCCGGGTTGAACGTCCCATCGGGCTCGCAGACGGCAACCAGGTCGGTGTCCGCCTCGCGGAGGCCCCGCTTGATGGCCGCGCCGTAGCCCTGGGTGGTCTCGATGACCTCGCGGGCACCGGTCGTGGCCACCTCCTCGGACGTCCCCTCAGCCGCGTTGTTGTTGACGACGATGACCTCGTCCACCTCGGGGAGCACCTCGAACCGCCTGACGCAGTCGGCGATGCTGTCCTTCTCGTTGTACGTGGGGAGCACGACCGCGAGCGACTTACCGTGCCACATGGGCACCTCCCTCCGCCGGTACGGCCACGACCAGCATCTGCCCCGCCAAGGGCTTGAACGGCGAGCGCAGGTACCACGGAACGAGGAAGGTCAGCCCCGAACCGCGTGACTTCAGCGTGAGGGGGAGGAACCGCGCCATCACCGTCTCGATCGACCAGCCCTCTGACACGAGGTAGTCCTGCAGGGACTGGTCGGTGAAGATCGCGACGTGCGTGAAGTCGTCGAAGTAGCGCCCGGGGTTCAGCCTGAAGTTGGGCTGCATGAGGATCAGCCGCCCGCCGTCACGCAGGACCCGTCGGGCCTCACCGAGCAGTCGCGAGCTGGCCGGGCGCTCGAGGTGCTCGAGCAGGTTCGAGGCGAAGACGACGTCGAACGAGCCGCTCTCGAACGCGCTCAGGTCCGTGCAGTCGCCGACGACGGGGGTGACGTGCGGCGCGGCTGCCTTCGTCACCGTCGCGTCGAGGTCCATGGCGACGACACGGGCGGCCTTGACGTTGTTCGCGAAGTCGCACCAGCCGGCCCCGAGCTCGAGGACCGTGTCCTGCGGCCGGATCCAGCGTTGGAGGTAGGCGCACAGATGCGTCCAGACCTTGACCCGGTTGGCGTTCGGTGGGAGCCGGGTCTCGAAGTAGCCCGGTGCGTAGACACCCGACGTCACCCCTCCGTCCGTGCCTGCAGACGTGGGACGTCCTTCGCCTTCGCGGGATTCGTTTGGCCTCGACACGCCGACGAACCTAGCAGTGAGCACCTCCCCCGGTGTGACGTCGCGCGCGCGGCCGCCCCGGGCCGGGCCCTCCGTATACTCACAGCGCCCGCCCACCCGCCCACCCGGCCGGCGGCAGGGGCCGGTGGGCGCCGAGAGAGTTGGGAGACACGTGGCGACCATGCACGCCGACCCGCGGACCTCCCGCGCCGAGGGCGGACCGGGACGTTCTCCGTCCGACGTGGTCGGCGTCCTGGCTCCCCTCGCCGCCGGTGCCGCCCTCATCGCGTTTGCCGTGTCGACCGGCCTGCCGGCCGATGCGGCGGCCCGCGCCACCGCAGCCGTCCTGGTCGTCCAGGTGCTGCCCGGCGCGCTGTGCTGGCGCGCCGTTCGCCCGCGAAACGGCTGGCTCGTCGAGGACGTCGCGATGGGCTTCGCCATCGGTTCGGTCCTGGCCATCGGGGCGCAGGTCGTTGCGGGACTCACCCGCACGCCCGCGCTCTCCGCCGCCCTGCCGCTCGGGATCGGCGCGGCACTCCTGGCCGTGCCCGGGTCACGACGACGGATCGTCGGGGCCCGGTCGGGGTCGGTGCCGTGGTGGTGGGGTGTGGTCGTGGGGCTGTCCTCGCTGACCGCGCTCCCCCAGCTGGTCGGCTACGTCAGCCGCAACCGGCCGGAGTGGCCGCCTGGTGTCTGGGTGCCCCACATCGACGTGTACCTGCACCAGGCGATCGCGGCACAGCTCATGCACCGGGGGCCGGTCAGCTGGCCCACGGTGGCCGGCGAGGACCTGGGGTACCACTGGTTCGCCCACGCCTGGATCGCCCAGACCGCCGTCGTGTCGGGCACCGAGCTCGAGGAGGTCATCACGCGCTTCATGCCCGTGCTGATGCCGGTCGTCGTGGCCCTCGCTGCGGGCACGGCCGCCCTGCGGCTCTCCGGTCGAGCGGTCACCGGCGCGATCGCGGCGGCCCTGACCATGGTGGGCGGCGGCCTCAACGTCTTCGGGAAGTACAGCCCGGGGTACCCGGTGGAGCCGATGTCGCCCACCCTCGCCCTGGGGGCGCCGGCGCTGGTCGCCCTCGTGGTGGTCCTGGCGCTGCGCTGGCGCGCAGAGCTGCTGTCCGGTGCGTACGTGCTGGTGCCGCTGCTGGCCGTGGCGGCGGCCGGCACCAAGGGCTCCACCTCGCCGCTGGTGGTCGCCGGGCTGGGCGTCGCCGTGGTCGCCATGGTCCTGTGGAACCGCCGCCTCGTGCTGCCGGTCCTGGTCGACATGGCAGTGGTCGCCGGCTGCCTCGTCCTGACGGTCGTGGCCGTCTTCCACGGGTCCAGCGCCGGCCTGGCCCTCGGCCTGCCCGAGGCAGCACAGCAGACTGCCGTGGGCCGCTGGCTCGGTGCGGTGCCCACCGGCGTGCTCCAGGCGATGGCGATCGTGGTGACGGTGCTGTGGCTGCTCGCGCGCTCCGTCGCCGTCTACGCGCTCCCGTTCTTCCGCAGTGCGCGACGTGACCCGCTGACCTGGGTGCTGGTGGGTGCCAGCCTGGCTGGGGCAGCCGCGGTCGGGGTCTTCTCGCACCCCGGCGTGAGCCAGCTCTACTTCGCCCTGACCGCCATCCCGATCATGGCGATCGGCTCGGCGCTCGGCCTGGTGGCCCTCGGGGAGCATCTCGGCAGGTCCGTCATGACCAGGCTCGCGGCGATCGGTGCGGTCGGTGGCGTGCTGCTCGCCTTCCTCGGCGAGTGGGTCAACGGCGAGCTCATGCCCGGCGAGGTGGACAAGGCCTGGTCCATGCTGGCGATCGGCGCGGCCGTGGCAGCCGTAGGGGCGGTGGCCGGGGCGCTGGCCGTGGGGCGCAGGGCGCCACGCGCCGTGGGGGCTGCCACTGCCGTGGCGCTCCTGACATTGGCGGGTGGTGTCGCCGTCTTCGCCGAGTCGTCCGCGGAGCCGGTGCGCACCAACTGGGGACCCTACGAGCGGATCACCGCGCTGCTCGCCACCACGCAGGCGCAGGTCGACGCCGCGCGGTGGATCCGCGACCACTCCGAGGTCGACGACCTGGTCATGACGAACCGGCACTGCACCACACCGCGCGAGCCGGTGGGTGGCTGCGACAGCCGAAGGTGGCTCGTCACCGCGTTCTCGGAGCGCCAGTCGCTGGTCGAGGGGTGGACCGCGACGCCACGCGCCACGCGCATCGCACCGAAGGGCCGCGACTCGATCACCGTGGACTACTGGAAGCCCGAGATCCTGCGACTCAACGACGGCTTCATCGCCAACCCCACGGCTGAGGCGGCGGAACGCCTGCGGGACCTCGGCGTGCGGTGGGTCTACGTCGACCACACGCGGCCCCACGCCGCAACGCTCGAGCCCTTCGCCAGCCTGCGGTACAGCAACAGGGACGCCGACGTCTACGAGCTCGTGCCGTAGCGCACCACGGCCACCCCGACGTCGAGCGCCACCCCTCCCGCGGCGGCCCCATGCCGGGCTGCGGGGCATGGACAGCTCTGGAACCATGGCCCGCGACGAAGAGGGGACCCATGGACGACGACGTCTGGCTGGTGCCGCACACGCACTGGGACCGCGAGTGGTACGAGCCGTTCCAGCGGTTCCGCCTCCGCCTGGTCGACCTGATGGACGACGTGACGGCGCGGGGGCTGGCCGAGCCCGGGTTCCGCTTCACGCTCGACGGCCAGATGGCCGCGGTCGAGGACTACCTCGAGGTCCGGCCGGAGCGGCGCGGGACGATCCGG
>NZ_DATBMI010000023.1:0-1923 GCF_036554925.1 Pedococcus sp. | reverse complement strand
CCTGCACGACCTCGTGATCCAGCGGCTCTTCGCCGTCGGGCTCTCGGTGCAGGGCGCGGCGCGCGAGGCCATCAGGCCGAGCGTGACCCGGCGGCTCGAGCGCGTCGTGGACGACCTCGACGACACCATCAAGGACGTCCGCCGCACGATCTACCAGCTGCACGCCAGCCCGACCCACGCTGGGCTGCGCTCCGAGCTCGACGAGGTGCTCGAACAGGCCGAGGAGTCCCTCGGGTTCGCGCCCGCACTGCGGACCGACGGACCGCTCAGCACCGTCCCCGACGTGGTCGGAGCCGACCTGGTCGCCGTGCTCCGCGAGTCCCTGGCCAACGTCGCCAAGCACGCGCGGGCCTCGCGGGTCGTCGTCGAGGTCCACGTCGCCGGGGACCTCGTGGCGATCGTCCGCGACGACGGGCGCGGACTCCCGGAGGACGTCGAGCGGCGCAGCGGCCTCGCCAACCTCGCCGCGCGTGCCGAGGACCACGGCGGCTCACTGACGCTGGGGCCGGGCGACGCCGGCGGGACCGAGGTCGTGTGGCGGGTCCCGCTGGGCCCCGCCGGCGACCTGTAGGTCGCGGCACTGAGGAGTGGGCTGAGGAGGCGCCGGAGGGCTGCAGGGTCACCCCGGTGGTCGCGCGTCCCGCTGGCCAGGGCTGCGCCAGACCGCCCTGCGCCGAGCGTCGCAACACGCGGCTCAGGGCTGCGCCAGCGCGGACCTCAGCCGCGCGGCATACTGCGCCGCCTCGGCATCGTCGGCGTAGCGCGTCCGCGGCCAGAAGAACCCGCGCAGCCCGTCGCCCTTCGTGCGCGGCACGACGTGCACGTGCAGGTGCGGGACGCTCTGGCTCACGACGTTGTTCATCGCGACGAACGAGCCCTGGGCGCCCAGGCCCTCGACCACGGCGCCCGCCACGCGCTGGGCCGCGCCCATCAACACCGGCATCAGGTCGGCCGACACGTCCAGCAGGGTGGCCACGTGCGCTCGGGGGGCGAGCAGCACATGGCCCTTGAAGACCGGCCGCACGTCGAGGAAGCCCACGACATCGGGCTCGTCGAGGACGACCTGGGCCGGGGAGGACCCGGTGGCGATGTCGCAGAAGACGCAGCTCACCCGGCCGAGCCTAGGGCCGCCGACGCCCGGGGTCCCGGCGCGGCGAGCGCGGGGACCCCGGGACGTCTCGGTCAGCGTGCTGCGCGCAGCGGTGCGGGCCACCACCGGCGTCGCTGGGGCACCGTCGTCGTCGTGACGATCAGCAGGGACCAGATCTCACGGCCGGCCACCGGCTCGGCGGGCAGACCGTTGGCCTCCCGGAAAGCGACCAGTGCCCGCGTGGTGTCGGGGCCGAAGTAGCCGTCGGGCTTGACCCCGAGACGTGCCTGCAGGAACTTCACGTCGTCGCCGGCGTCGAGCGGCCTGAGCGTGCGGGTGCCCGGCGAGAGCCAGTGGTAGTCCCCGAAGGTCGCGGGCACCGCCGCCTCCGCGCACCCCTCCTCAGCCGACGCGCTGCGATCGGCGCCGTCGACCGTTCCCGTCTCCCAAGCGATCATGTCTGCCCCCTGTTGGCTCGACTGTCGTGCTACCCGCCCCCATGGCGTCGGATCTCCTCGCGGAACGCCGTGACGGGGTGAAAGCAGCACAGTGACATGCCGGGTGTGCCGAGGGATCGGCCGTTGGACGTAGTCAGGTCCCGCCGCCGGGATGAGTTCGCTCCCGGGCGTGTGAAGGAGCCGGTGGACGAGCCGGTGGACGAGCCGGTGGAGGAGCCCGACGACGGGGCGGATGCCGTTGGGACGTATGGCCCTTCCGCCCCTGCCGGTCGCGCGCCGACGCTGGTGCAGGGTCTCTCGCTCGGCTGCGGCGAGCGGGGCGCCGGAACCGAAGGGCGGTGGGCACGATGGCGACGTCCCTGACGTTCCACGGCG
>NZ_DATBMI010000020.1:0-2584 GCF_036554925.1 Pedococcus sp. | reverse complement strand
GTCCCGGGCGTGCGCTGCCGCGGGTGGGCGGCGAGCTGCGGGGTGGGCGGCGAGCTGCGGGGGTGGGCGGCGAGCTGCGGGGGTGGGCGGCGAGCTGCGGGGGTGGGCGGCGAGCTGCGGGGGTGGGCGGCGAGC
This sequence comes from Pedococcus sp., assembly GCF_036554925.1. NCBI lineage: Bacteria > Bacillati > Actinomycetota > Actinomycetes > Micrococcales > Intrasporangiaceae > Pedococcus > Pedococcus sp. The sequence goes on along the minus strand of NZ_DATBMI010000020.1, from coordinate 2,449 downwards.
TGCGGGTGGGCTCTCTCGCCTACCACGACCCGCCGGAGCTGCCACCCCCACCGCCGCCGCTGAAGCCGCCCCCGCTGGAGAAGCCGCTCCCGCCGGAGGACCCGGGCGTGCTCGTGAACGTGCCACCGGCCGTCGTGGCGAAGGAGTCCATCCCCGACGCCAGGTTGCTGAAGCTGCCGAAACCGTCGCCGATGTACCAGGTCGGCATCACCACCGGGTGGCCCGCCGCGGCGGCCGCCGCCGCGACCTGCTCGAAGGTGTCGGCCCACTTCTCGGCCACGCCGAACACGATGGCGTACGGCAGGTAGCGGCTGAAGACCGACTGGGCCTCCTCCCACCGGATCTGGTTCGCCTCGGCCGTCACGAGGTACTGGCGGAACCCCAGCGACTGCGCGTGGACGGCGCTGCCGTCGGCGGTGCGGGCTGCCATCCGGCGCCCCATCAGCCAGGTGACGGCGCCGGCGAGGACGATGCCCACACCGAGCACGACGCCCGGCGGCACCGGCAGGCCGTGGCCCGGCATGATCGCCGCGAGGCCGCCGCCGAGCCAGAACATCCCGGCGAGCCCGCCGAACACCATCAGCTTGCCCAGCCCCGTCCAGAGCCGGCGCTGGGACTCAGGTGAGCGCCGGAACCAGCCGCGGTCGACCACCTCGTCGTACATCGCCTCCTGCACGCCCTTCAGCGTCGGCGCGAAGTGGTTCTTCAGCTCGGACAGCAGCACCGAGTCGCCGGTGGCGAAGATGCCATTCAGCAGCCGCTGCTCATAGGCATGCAGGGGTTGCGGGTCCTGGGTCGGCCCCGCGGCCCTGGTGAGCCTCCAGTCCGTGCGACCGAAGAGCCCGCTGGTGGTCTCCTGCAGCGTCAGGTGGCCCCGCACGGCGAGGTCGATGACGGTGGCTGCCACGTCGATGGTGTTCGCGGACTCGTCGAGGATCGTGCCGAGCATGCCGGGCTGCACCCCCGGCGGCGGGGTGAACTGCACGGCCACCGTCGGCGCCTGCCCGCGCACGACCTCTCCGGCCTGCCCGATGCCGGGCGTCAGGCCCGGCGTGAGGCCGGCGTACTGCTCGTCGCGTCCCCGCGTGTAGACGAGGAAGCCCATCAGGCCACCCGCCAGCAGGGGCAGGGTGACACCCGTGCCGATCGCCAGCAGCCCCAGGGCGCGCGCCGTCTCGGAGGTGACGACGACGTCGCCGTCCTGCGTCACCTGGCCGGTGCGCAGGTCCGGCTGCAGGGTGTCGAAGGCCGTCCGCGGCAGCGAGGCCAGGATCGACACGCCCTGCCCCGGCGGCACCGTGCCGGCCGAGAAGCGGGCCGGGTCGCCGGGCGTGCTCTGGCAGCGGTCCGTGGAGCCCAGCTCCCCGTAGAAGCAGTCGGTGCGGTCCACGGGCTCCGGCCCGCGGACGGTGGCAGTGACGTTCTCGTACGTCCTCTCGTTCGAGGGGTCGACGAGGTTGAAGTAGAACTCGGCGTGGTCGTCGAAGCCGTTGACGTAGTTGGCCAGCGTGTACCTGACGACGTAGGAGTGGGTGCCGGTCACGGTCTCGTCGGCCCGGCCGACCCGGATCCGGTCGTAGGCGCCGAACTCCGTGACGGCGACGTCGTCCGGGGCCCCGCTGGGCGACGCGGCGGAGACCTCGCTCATCTCGTAGACGCGGTAGGTGTCCTCGCGGTCCTGGTAGCCGGCGCGCACCTTGATGAGCCGCTCGATGCCGTGCCGGTCCTCGCCCGTGGGGAACTGCCAGGTGATGTTCTCGGTCACGGACACCGAGCCGTCGCGGTTCAGCACGAAGTCGACGTGGAACGCAGTGGCCTTGTCCTCGGCCGGCAGCGCTGCCGCCGGGCTGGCCACGAGGGCCGCCAGGGCGATGACCACCGCCACCACCGCACCCAGCCGCCACGGACCCCGCCGGCGCCCCACCGGCACACCCCCCGCTGGTCGCACCCTCAGTCCGCCCGTCCACGCGAGTGCAGGGCGCGCTCGGCCTCCCGCCGGTCCTGCCGCTCGCGCAGCGCGTGTCGCTTGTCGTAGGCCTTCTTGCCCTTGGCCACCGCGATCTCCACCTTCGCGCGGCCGTCCTTGAAGTACAGCGCCAGCGGGACGATCGTGTGACCGCTCTCGCGGGTCTTCTGCGCCAGCTTGGTGAGCTCGACGCGGTTGAGCAGCAGCTTGCGCCGCCGCCGAGGCGTGTGGTTCGTCCACGTCCCGTTGAGGTACTCCGGGATGTGGACACCCTCGAGCCACAGCTCGTCGCCGTAGAAGGTGGCGTAGCCGTCGACCAGCGAGGCACGGCCCATCCGCAGGGACTTCACCTCGGTGCCGGTGAGCACCAGCCCCGCCTCGTAGGTGTCCTCGATGTGGTAGTCGTGGCGCGCCTTGCGGTTGCTCGCGACGAGCTTGCGCCCCTGCTCCTTGGCCACTGCGGCTGTCCTGCCTTCACTGCTC